>JAJRUY010000219.1 GCA_024277555.1 Gammaproteobacteria bacterium
AATACTCACCCCATGTGCGCTAACGGATCCATGCGCTGATGCAGCACACGAATAATCGTGATTCCGTGTGGTTGTTGCATGTAATACAGAATGTGACTTTCATAAGGAAAGCTGAGCAGCCCTCCAAAGAGTGAATCTCGCCTGGTTCCCAAGCCGGGATTGTCAGCCAGGAGCTGTCCTCGCTCCTCCAGGCCATCGATATATGCATGAGCCTGCGCTACGCCCCACTGACGGAGCGTGTAGTCGATAATGTCTTCCAGGTCGTGTTCGGCTTTCTCGGTGAATTTGCAGTTAGCCACTTACCCGTTTCCGTAATCTGTCCATGACAGTGTTTCCATCCGTAACCTTACCTGCCTGCAGGTTGGCGATGCCTTCCTCGATGGACATTTTCAGGCAGGCTTCTTTCAGTGCTTTGAGTTGGGTATATTCCGCCACCGAGATCACCACGGCAACGGGTTTTCCATTCCGGTTAATCTTGACGGGACCATGCTGCGCCTTGATCAGGACTTCACCGAATTCACGTTTGGCGTCACTGGCGCTGAGTGTTTCCATGTCGTCTCCATAATGGTTAAAATAATCAATATGGTTAATGTTAGATCTTTTTCCAGATGCTGTCTACCCGCGGTCTTGCTGCGAATGATTTTGACAGTCCTTATTGGGCTGGACTACTATTTCCAGCATAAAGGAAGGAATTGTCCGGCGAAGAAATGGAAAAGGAAACGCTCAAGCTCAAGTGTTCGGTCTGGAATACTCAGGTTTACCCCACTAACAATAGTTTCAGTTTGTCAGTGAGGAAACCCAGAAAGGGAATGTTGCCCTTATGGCTTCACTTGAATTCTGTTACAGTTCGAATCCCCTCCCTCTCCGCCATATTTAAAATTGAACCCAAGCTCCGCGATTGATGGTGGTGCATAGCGCAAGCTCTTGATCTGTCTAGCTATATGAAAAATCTCACCAGGCCTATGGGTATGGCTGCGATTTTTCACTACGCCATCCAAATCAATATCTTGCACTCTGCATCCACAATCAATCGCGGATCTTGGGTTGAAAAATGCGATTGACAATTGAAGAGCAAACCCTCAAAATTCGCCCCACTTTGCGCCAGTAGCTCAGCTGGATAGAGTACTCGGCTACGAACCGAGCGGTCGGAGGTTCGAATCCTTCCTGGCGCGCCATACTCCGAAAAGCTCACCAAACGGTGGGCTTTTTGTTTGAGTTGAAACCCGCGCATTCGAACCTCCGACTCAAAAGGCCGGTTCGACAAGCGCCGGCAGGCGCGCAGAATGAGCACACAGTGCGAATCATCCTTCCTGGCGCGCCATACTCCGAAAAGCTCACCAAACGGTGGGCTTTTTGTTTGAGTGAAAAACAGGAAACAAGCCGCTATACTCAGGATCAGTAAAATAAAGTAACAGTCGGATTTCTGGATGAGCGAAGAAAACATTGAGAAGATGGCGGCTTGCTATCACGACATCATTGAAGGTGTGGGAGAGGACATAAGCCGGGAAGGTTTGATCAATACCCCCAAGCGTGCTGCCAAGGCCATGGAGTTTTTGACCCAGGGTTATGGGCAGTCCCTGGAGGGCATCGTTAATGATGCAATTTTCCCATCAGAGAATGATGAAATGGTCATCGTCAAGGATATTGAGCTCTATTCCCTTTGTGAACACCATATGCTGCCATTCATTGGGAAGGCGCATGTTGCCTATCTGCCGAAAGGAAAAGTAATTGGTTTGTCCAAGATCGCCCGTATCGTGGACATGTATGCCCGGCGCCTGCAGATTCAGGAGCAGCTTACCACCCAGATTGCCTATGCCATTCAGAATGCCATTGGTGCGGCGGGAGTTGCTGTGGTTATCGAGGCTTCTCACTTGTGCATGATGATGCGCGGAGTACAGAAGCAGAATTCTTCTACTACCACGTCCATGATGTTGGGGGCTTTCAGAAACAATCATCGTACCAGGGATGAATTTCTCACCCTGATCAAACTGTAATGGTAACCATCCGGATAAAGAATCTGCGTTTGCGCACCTATATTGGTTTCAATGATGATGAAATGTGCAAACGCCAGGATGTGGTGGTGAATGTGCGTTTCAGCTACGAGGCTGATGAAGCGGCGGAAACGGATGACGTAAAATATGCATTGAACTACCGAACCATTACAAAGGAAATCATCGCATTTGTCGAAGACGGGCGCTTCATGTTGCTGGAAAGACTGGCGGCAGATGTTCTGGATCTGGTGATGAGGCATGAACTGGTTTCCTCGGCTGAGGTAGAAGTAGACAAGCCCAATGCCTTGCGCTTTTCTGATTCGGTATCCGCTGTTCTTCGTGCTGAACGTTAGCCGGTTAGCCCGCATTTCTCACCGGGGTTTGGAGAAATTCCGGTCGATCTGGCAAAATGCCTTGCCAGATCGGGCACAAACCCGAACAGGACAGGGTGAAGATGTTGGCAATTGTCTGATTATTGGTAACAGACTGAATCATTGACCTCTTTCCATAACGGGCTTCCGGCCCGGTGAGAAATGCGGGTTAGGTGCCTTTACTACTGATAGCCGGAGGGATTGATGATACGTGATGCGCTGTTGCTGAAGTTGTCTTTCTGGTTGATTGTAATCGGGGCGTTTGCATTGCTTACCCCCCCCAGCCCGCCTGGCCGGAATGGCTGGCACGCATGATCCTTTCTACAGGTGTTGCCCTGGGAATTACCACATCGATTGTTAAATTCAGGGAAAGCCGGAAGAAACGCTGGGGAATTGCACGGGCAAGATGCAATTACCCCCCCAGGGTTGAAGTAAACTGTTGTTGCCGCTGCAGGTAGTCATCTACAACGCTCTGCATGCGTTTGGCGTCGTACTGGCGTAGTCCTCCCAAGACCATGTTTTTTGTGCCTTTTCCGATAACTTCGCCATTGTCCTGTAGGGTGAACATTAGTTGCACCTTGCCCCGTTTTTTGTTGATATTGAAGCGGGTGCCCGACAGTTTCAGATCGGGATCGGTGATGTCCAGGCGATCCAGGTGTATTTCCATGTTTTCATAGATAACCAGTGGGCGGTCGGGGTTGATCATCACGCTGTGCGCCTCCATGAGAGGCACCAGAACATAAGGAAAGGCGTGCCCGGAAAAGGCGACATAGGCTTGAATCAGGCGGTGGACAAGCGCCTTGTCAAGAGTAGTGCCGCCACTGCGTTCAATATGCAGATAATCCTTGCCGTTGCTGCCCGAGATGGTGAAACTGTCTGCTGCTGCTGTTGTGCTGTCTGGAAAGTGCAGTTCAATGTCATCACCAACCATTCCGGAAAAGACAAAGCGCATGTTCTGGCTCAATCCATACTGGTCTAGTACCAGGCCAAACAGTAAATCGCCCGGCACACAGAAACGTTTGGAGTCTGTATCATGCAGGGGGTTGAAGTCGTTTGCGACGTGCTTGGCAAAATCGCTGGCTTGCTGGCGGGATACCCGTATGTTGTTGTTCTCTATTTCGTAGTAGTTTTCTAGTATCATCTGGGTTTGTCCCGCCACAATTTGGCGTTGAATCTTATCAGGAATCCCGCTTTGTTTTCAGTATTGTTCAAGAAGAAGCCCCCGCTGGATGAGGCATCTGTGCTGTGGCTGTTTGATGTATTCGGCTGGTCCTTCCGGAATTTTTCGCCTGCGGTGTTTTACCAGCAGAGCAGCCTGGTTCTTCCGACCAATGATTTTTTCCCGGGGAAGGTGGATAGTGTGCAGGGAATGGCAGAGCTGGTTTTCGAGCGCGTGTCCGAGTATGCAGGCATGGCTCACTGGCCGTGGCAGGTGGTGGAGCAATCACATTGTTATCTGGAAAGTAATGTGATGCCCCCGGTAGGAGCCGGCCAGGCGTTTCCGGGCGGTCGGCGGCTGGCTCCGGTCAATGGTCAGGTTCTGCCGGTAATTTACGACATGCGGCATATCAGAAACCCGGAAACCCTGATTGCCGGTTTTGCTCACAGAATGGGGCAATACCTGGGTCATACCGCCAAGGAACCTCCTCCCGGTGGAGTGGAAAACTGGCCCCAGGTAACCGAGGTGTTGGCTGTATATCTGGGGTTTGGGCTGATGTTTGCCAATAGCGCTTTTGTTTTTCCACCAGGGGGATGTGGTGGCTGTGGCACGGCTGTATCTCGTGACAATGCATTGTCTCAGTGGGACTATACCTACGCCCTGGCGCTGTTTGCCGTATTAAAGGGTATTCCTCCACGCCAGGTTCGTTCCCATCTCAAGAAATCCTTGCGGGGATATTTTCAACGCTGCGTTGCCGATATTGCTTCCCGGGAGCAACTGTTGCAGCATCTGCAAAGTATGGTCGATGCAGATAAGCAGCAGGCTTCCACCAACAGTATTCAGGTCTGAAGCCGATTACGCTCATGGATGAAGAGATGCTGATGGCTTGCCGGGAATGCGATGTGCTGCAGCGGGTTCCCTGGGTTCCTGTTGGCAAAAAGGTGCGTTGCCGGGGTTGTGGCGCAACCCTGTACCACCATCCGCGAGGTGGCCTGGATCGCCCCATTGCCCTGCTGTTTGGAGCGCTGGTATTGTATGTGCTTGCCAACATCTTTCCTTTGGTGACACTGGATATCGGCGGAGCCACCCGGGAAACATCGCTAGTCGGTACCGCTTGGGCGCTGTACAACCACGACATGAAATTGCTGGGAATGCTGGTGTTTCTTACCAGTCTCGCCGTGCCCGGAGCCATTCTTTTCAGTACCTTGTATGTACTTGCTGGACTGCGTTTGCAACGGAGCTTGCCAGGCCTGCGGCAAATGCTGGCGCTGTTAAGTCATATCCACCCCTGGGAAATGGCGGATGTATTCGTGATCAGCATATTGGTGGCTTTGGTGAAAATGTCTGGAATGGCGGAGGTGATTGTTGGTGCGGGCCTGTATGCCCTGATTGGTTACATATTGCTGGGTATAGCAGCCAGTGCCAGCATTGACGTTTTCGTTCTTTGGCGCCGTATGGAGCGGATTGACCGCTTTCCCCGGGGGCAACTGTCCCTTGAGGCTGGAAGATGACCGATTTGCTTCGTGCAAAATCCCTGGGATTGGCCAGCTGTGGAGTTTGCCGGCAGGTTGTACGTTTGTCGCTGCCATCCACAGTGCAACTGGAGTGCCCTCGTTGTGGAGGAAGGGTGCATTCCCGACTGTCGCATAGCCTTGCCCGTACCTGGGCGCTCCTGATCGCTTCCATGGTTCTTTATGTTCCCGCCAATGTTTATCCGGTAATGAAGAATACCTATCTTGGTGCGGAGAGCAGCAATACCATTCTCAGTGGGGTGGTTCTTTTTCTCAAAGAAGGGGATTGGCTTCTGGCATTTGTGATATTTACTGCAAGCATTGTGGTGCCGCTGCTGAAAATGTGCAGCCTGCTGTATCTGCTGATAAATGTACACAAGCCTTCAGTTGCCAGAAGGGCCAGGCAGCAAACGGCATTGTACCGGGTAACAGAGCTGGTGGGGCGCTGGTCCATGGTAGATGTGTTTGTCATCGGCATTCTCACGGCGCTGGTGCAGATGGGCGCTATCTCTACTGTAGAACCAGGTATCGGCGCCATGGCATTTGGTGCAGTGGTGGTTTTGACCATGCTGGCAGCCATCAGTTTTGATCCACGGCTAATTTGGGATCAGGAAAAGCAATGACAGAAAGGAATAGCAAGTTTGAGGAATTGCCAGAGGCGCTGGTAGCTGCGGATCATCCGGGATTTTCATTTATCTGGCTGGTTCCTCTGGTGGCTTTGATCATTGGTGTGGTACTTATTTACAAGGAATATTCCAATCTGGGGCCGACGGTGCAAATCAGTTTTCAGAGTGCTGAAGGCATAGTGCCGAACAAGACCGAAATCAAATATCGTGATGTTGTAATTGGCAAGGTAAAGACTGTTCAGTTTTCACCAGACCTTTCTCATGTAGTGATGGAGGCGCAGCTGAACAAGGATGTAGAAGCCTTGCTGTCACAGAATACCCGCTTCTGGGTGGTGCGGCCGCGGATTGGAGCCACGGGCGCCAGTGGAATCAGCACCTTGTTCAGTGGCGTATATATAGCCATGGATCCGGGTAATGGTGGCGACCATGCAGAAAGCTTCGTGGGCCTGGAAGAGCCCCCAAAAATTCTCTCGGACGCCAAGGGCAGCTCGTTCAGGCTGCGAGCCGACAGCCTGGGATCCATATCCATTGGCTCCCCGGTCTATCATCGCCAGATTCAGGTGGGGGAAGTTACGGGCTATCGCCTGGTTCCGGATCATGGCCATGTGGCGCTGGATGTATTCATCAATGCCCCGAATGACAAGCTGGTGCGCCGCAATACCCGTTTCTGGAATGTTTCGGGAATGGGTATGGAGGTATCCGGAAGCGGACTCAAAATTGAGCTGGAATCCCTGCTGGCTCTGCTGGCCGGCGGCGTGGCTTTCGATACTCCCCTGACCCTGGGGGATGATCAAGCTGCTGCTGAGGGAGCAGTTTTCCAGCTGTATGCGTCCAGAACCGAGAGCCAGAAAAAAACCGTGCAGTTGAGTTTGCCATATGTTTTGTATTTTGATGATTCCGTACGTGGTCTTTCCGTAGGGGCGGTGGTGGAGTTTCGCGGTATTCCTGTGGGAAAAGTCCTGGACATCTCACTGGAAAAAAATGCAACTGACGGGTTGGTGTATATTGCCGTGTTGGTAGGTCTGGAGCCTGAACTTATTCCTTTCGGACATCTGGATTCTGCCCCCGACCCGGAAGCGCGCAAGGACTTCTTTCAGGACACACTGGAAAAAATGGTGGACAAAGGTCTGCGCGCACGCCTGATGATGGGGAACCTGCTTAGCGGGCAGCTGATCGTGGATATGGATTTTGATCCTGAAGCCGAGAGGGCGTCTATCGATTACTCGGGGAAATACCCGGTACTGCCTACTACACCTGGTTCTTTGTCCAGCATTACCAATAGCCTGGTTACCATTCTGGGCAAGCTAAAACGCCTGCCGTTGGATGAAATGGGGGAGCATTTACTCAATGTAAGCAAAGGGCTGGATACGCTGGTAAATGATGATGCTCTACATGCTTCCCTGCAGAACCTGTCGCTGTTGCTGCAGCGTGCCGACGGGATTCTATCGGTGGTTGAAAACAAGGCTTCTCCCTTGATGAATGAAATCACCAGCCTGAGTACGGATGCCAGGAAAATGGTACAGCAGGCAGAACAAACGCTGGAGGAACTGGCAAAAACATCCTCGGGTCATGGCAGTATGGGGACTGAGCTGATAAACACCATGCGCGAGCTGGCTGGCGCTGCCCGGGCGATAAAGGGGGTTGCCGATTATCTGGAACGGCATCCGGAAGCATTGTTGCAGGGAAAGACACGTTAACCCGGATATTTCACCAGGACACCGAAATAACAACATAAGATGCTGTTTTTATTAAGGGAACCTCGAATAATTCGTTTTTCGTCACCCCGGCGAAAGCCGGGGTCTGTATAAATCAGCAAGTTATGGATTCCGGCTTCCGCTGGAATGACGATTTTTCGAGGTGCCCTTAACCATTACATCTATATTATCAAAGCACAATATGTTGCCGGGTGTTTGTTAAGTCCGCCCTTGCACCGAT
>JAJRUY010000014.1 GCA_024277555.1 Gammaproteobacteria bacterium
CGGAATACAATCAATGAACCCGGTGTGCTTTGGGTGGAGCAAAGTGAACAGCTGGGTACCGGGCATGCGGTGCAGCAGGCCATGCCGTTGTTGCAAGACATGGACAAAGTGCTGGTGCTGTATGGCGATGTACCTTTGATCCGGGAACAAAGTCTGCGCAAACTCATCAATAACACCGAATCCGGTGCGGGCTTGATGACAGTTACCCTGGACGACCCAACCGGCTATGGGCGCATTCAGCGCGACCCATCCGGCAAGGTGCAGTGTATCGTGGAGCAAAAGGATGCTTCCGGACAACAGCTGGCCATTTCGGAAATCAACACCGGCATCATGTTGGTGGACACGCGGCAACTGCAGCAGTGGTTGCAGGATCTTTCACCAAAAAATGCCCAGGGTGAATACTATCTCACCGACATCATCGCCATGGCGGTACATGATGGTGTGGATGTGCATGTCACCCAGCCGGGCGATGCGGTTGAGGCAGAAGGCATCAACGACCGCTTGCAACTGGCCGCCCTGGAACGGGTGCTGCAGCGTTGGCGGGCGGAAGCCCTGATGTGCGATGGGGTAACCCTGATGGATCCCGCCCGTTTTGATCTGCGCGGCAGCCTGGTTGCCGGAACAGACGTGACCCTGGATGTGAACGTAATTATCGAAGGTCAGGTGGTGCTGGGAGATGGCGTCTCCATCGGTGCAAATTCAGTGCTGCGAAATGTACAGGTGGCCGACAATGTGTGCATCCGCGAGAACTGCGTGATCGAAGAAGCGATCATTGGCGCAGACAGCACCATCGGGCCGTTTGCACGCATCCGCCCAGGCACCCGGCTAGCCACTGGTGCCCATGTGGGCAATTTCGTGGAAATCAAGAACTCCAGCATCGGTTCCGGCTCAAAAATTAACCACCTGAGCTACATTGGTGACACCCAAATGGGCAGCGGCGTCAATATTGGCGCTGGCACCATTACCTGCAATTATGATGGTGCCTACAAGCATCAGACGATGATAAAAGACAAGGCCTTTATCGGCTCCAACGCGGCACTGGTGGCTCCGGTTTGTATCGGCGAAGATGCTACTATTGGCGCAGGCTCGGTAATCACCAAGGATGCGGTAGCAGGCGAACTGACCGTGGCGCGAGGCAAGCAAGTGAGCATCAAGGGCTGGAAGCGGCCGAAAAAGGAGAGCTAGCATGTGTGGAATCGTTGGAGCCATCGGGTATCGGGACATTACCTCCGTACTCATGGAAGGGCTGAAGCGCCTGGAATACCGTGGTTATGATTCAGCCGGCATCGCCATTCAGGATGCCAATGGACACATGCAACGCATTCGCTCCGTAGGCAAGGTTGCATCCTTGCAGGAACGCCTGCTGAACGCACCCATTGCAGGCAACCTGGGCATCGCCCATACCAGATGGGCCACCCACGGCATCCCCGCAGAGCGCAATGCACACCCGCATATGAGTGGCGAGCGAGTGGCCGTGGTGCATAACGGCATCATTGAAAACCATACGGAACTGCGCGCAGAATTGGAGGCCGATGGCTACCATTTTGTTTCAGAAACAGATACAGAAGTCATTGCCCACCTGCTGGCGCGGGCACTGGATAGCGAACCCGATTTTCCCAGTGCTTTCCGTATGGTTACCTCGCGTCTGGTTGGCGCCTACGCCCTGGCAGCTTCCAGCCCTGACGACCCAGACCGGATCGTAGTGGCGCGAGCCGGCAGCCCGCTGGTTATTGGTGTGGGTAAGAGCGAACATTTTATCGCTTCGGATGTCTTTGCATTGTTGCCGGAAACCCAGGAGTTCATTTTTCTGCAGGAAGGTGATCTAGCCGAAATCTACCGGGATCACGTAAAGATCTTCGACGAGAATGGTGTGGAGGTAGAGCGGCCAATCAGCTCTTCCAAACTCGATGCCAGTGTAGTGGACAAGGGTTCCTACCGCCATTACATGCTCAAGGAAATATTCGAGCAGCCCGGGGTGGTGGCAGAGACACTGGAAGGGCGCATCTACAAGGGCCGGCTGCTGGAAGAAAGCTTCGGCTACGAAACCCGGGCCCTGCTGGACAAAACCGAACAGGTGCACATCATTGCCTGCGGCACCAGCTATCATGCCGGCATGGTTGCCCGCTACTGGCTGGAAGACATCGGCATACCCTGCATGGTTGAAGTGGCCAGTGAATACAGGTATCGCAATGCCGTGGTTTCCGACAACACCCTGTTCGTCACCATCTCCCAGTCAGGCGAAACTGCCGATACCCTGGCTGCCCTGCGTGGCTCCCGGGACAAGAGCTATCTGGGCAGCATGGTGGTATGCAATGTGCCCGAAAGCTCCCTGGTTCGGGAATCCGACGTGGCTCTCATGACCCGCGCCGGCAAGGAAATCGGCGTCGCCTCCACCAAGGCCTTCACCACCCAGCTGGTCGCCCTGCGCCTGCTGGTGCTGGCCCTGGCCAAGCGCAAGGGACAGAGCGTGGAAGAGCAGCGGGTGCTGATCGAAGAACTGCATGCCCTGCCGCGGCAACTGGAAGTGGCCCTGGGCCTGAGCGATCCAATAAAACAAATGGCAGAATCCTTTTCCGACAAGGAACACGCCCTGTTTCTGGGGCGGGGTCCTTTCTATCCCATTGCCATGGAAGGAGCGCTAAAGCTCAAGGAAATCTCCTATATCCATGCCGAAGCCTATCCAGCAGGCGAACTCAAGCATGGTCCTCTGGCGTTGGTAGATGAAAAAATGCCGGTGATCTGCGCCCTGCCCAACGACCCCCTGCTGGACAAGGTGCTGTCCAACCTGCAGGAAGTGCGCGCCAGGGGAGGGGAGCTGTTCCTGTTCAGTGACCAGGCGGTCAATATCGGGCTGGACAAGTACCAGTCCCTTACCCTGTCGGACATCAACCCCAGCACCGCGCCGATTGTCTATACCATCCCCCTGCAACTGCTTGCCTATCATGTTGCCGTACTCAAGGGGACAGATGTTGATCAGCCGCGCAACCTTGCCAAATCGGTGACTGTGGAGTAATAGGCTGTATCAGCGTTTATTGGTATTTGGGGAGATCCGAGAGTCCCGCGTCAGCCTTTCGCTTCGAAATCCTTCTTGTCCACCGCCAGGTGATAGGTGGGGTCTTCCATCACATTCACTTCCACCAGGTCACCCGCTGTTTTTAGCAGTTGCCGGCATTCCGGGCTGAGGTGTTTGAGGTGCAGACGCTTGTGTTCCCGCAGGTAGCGTTCGGCGAGTTTGTCGATGGCTTCGATGGCGGAATGATCGGCGACCCGGGCGTTCTTGAAATCCACTATCACATCATCCGGATCGTTTTTCGGGTCGAAGATTTCCTGAAAATGATGTACCGAGGCAAAGAACAGCGGGCCGTTGAGTTCATACACCTTGCCGCCCATGCGATTGCTGCGGCTGGTGGCGTTGATGTGTTTTGCATGCTGCCAGGCAAACACCAGCGCCGACAGGATGACGCCGATGATGACCGCTACCGCCAGATCATAAGCCACGGTGATTACGGCAACTGAAATGCCGATGAGGGTGTCTGCGGGCGGGATCTTGCCGATTAGCCGGAAACTGCACCACTCAAAGGTACCGATAACCACCATGAACATCACCCCAACCAGCACGGCGATGGGTATTTGCTCGATGAGGGAGGAGCCGACCAGGATAAAGGACAGCAGAAACAGGGCGGCGCTGATGCCGGACAGTCGCCCTCTGCCGCCGGATTTGATGTTGATGATGCTTTGCCCCACCATGGCGCAGCCGCCCATGCCGCCGAACAGGCCGGTGGTGGCGTTGGCCACTCCCTGGCCGATGCATTCACGGTTGGGCTGGCCCCGGGTTTCGGTGAGTTCGTCCACCAGGTTCAGGGTCAGCAGGCTTTCGATCAACCCCACCAGAGCCATGATCAGGGCATAGGGAAACACGATTTGCAGGGTTTCCAGGTCGAAGGGGATGTCTGGAATATGAAAGCTGGGCAAGCCGCCCTGGATCGATGCCATATCCCCCACGGTTGTGGTATTCAGGCCGAAGCCGAGCGCGACTAGAGTACCGGCGATAATTGCCACCAGGGTGGAAGGCACTGCCTTGGTCAGTCTGGGGAGGTATTCGATGATGGCCATGGTCAGGGCGATCAGCCCCAGCATGATCATCAGTGCGTCACCGCTGATCCACTGGGCGTTGCCAGCGACATCGGTGAGGATATTGCCGCTGGCATCGCGGAGCTTGAACTGATCCAGCTGGGCGATGAAAATAACCAGCGCCAGCCCGTTGACGAAGCCCAGGAACACCGGATGGGGCACCAGGCGAATAAACTTGCCCAGCTTCAGCACCCCGAACAGGATCTGGATGGCGCCTGCGAGTACCACGGCGGCAAACAGATATTCCACGCCATGCTCCACCACCAGGGAAACGATCACCACGGCAATGGCGCCAGTGGCGCCAGTGATCATGCCCGGACGGCCACCGATGACGGCGGCAATCAGGCCCATGATGAAGGCCGCATACAGGCCCACCAGAGGGGCGACATGGGCGACAAAGGCGAATGCGACTGCTTCTGGCACCAGAGCCAGGGCGACGGTCAGCCCGGACAGGATGTCGTTTTTTGCATTCTGTGGGGAATGCCTGGAGATGATATCGAACATGTGATCGTGTCTTCCCTGGTGGCGTGAGCCGGGCGGTGGGATTCCCGCACAGACAACCCTGTGGGGAACGGAAAAAAGCGTGCTATTCTAGTCGAAATCCAGGGGGTTGTCCCCGTTGTTTCTTGTTTCAGGAATCACTATTAGAATGATCATCACTCTTTCGCCTTCAAAAGGGCAGGATTTTGAAACGCCGGTCTCGGCAGGGGGCGTCACCCAGCCGCAGATGTTGGACGAGTCCCTGCTGCTCATCGAAGAATTGCGCAAGTACACAGCCGGGCAGATTCGCGAGCTGATGTCGGTAAGCGACAACATCGCCAGGCTGAATCAGGAGCGTTACCAATCCTTCAGTACCCCGTTTACGGAACAAAATGCCCGCCCGGCGCTGTTTGCCTTCAAGGGCGATGTATATCGCGGCATTCCTGTCGGGGAGTACAGCCAGGATGATCTGGATTTCGCCCAGAAGCATCTGTGTATCTTGTCCGGATTATACGGCTGCCTGCGTCCCCTGGATCTGATTCAAGCTTACCGCCTGGAAATGAAGACCAAACTGGAAAATCCCAGGGGTGAGAATCTTTACCAGTTCTGGGGGAATCGCATCACGCAGTGCCTGAATGCAGAACTGAAAAGCCACGCAGAGCCTGTATTGATCAACCTGGCCTCCAATGAATATTTCAAGGCGGTGAAGCCCAAGTTGCTGGATGGCCGGTTGCTGGATATTGCATTCAAGGAGGAAAAGAATGGCAAAGCCCGCGTTATCGCCATATTCGCAAAACGGGCGCGGGGCATGATGGCAGATTATATTATCCGCAACCGGCTGGAAGAATCCGAAGCGATCAAATCTTTCGACCGGGAAGGCTACCGCTATTCGGCTCAGGATTCCGACGACAGGCAATGGGTGTTTGTGCGCCCCCAGCCCTGATTGCCGATGCAAAGTTTGAGCAGGCATACTATAATGAGAATAGTTCTCATTACATTCATCTATCCATGACCCAGCAAAGTTTATCCCAAGTTGCTCCAGGTCGGCGTGTGCGCCTGGTGTCCATAGAAGGTGATCGCGTCCTGGCGCGCCGCCTCCTTGCCCTGGGATTGAGCGTGGGCAATGAGGTGGAAGTGCTGCATCGCCGCAATGGTGATGTGGTGGTGGGTAGGGATGGCAACCGGCTGGCTTTGGGGCATGACATTGCTGCCCGGGTGCTGATCAAGGAGCTGTCCTGATGGATGGTTGTTGTGGCCAGACCCAGCCCTTGCGGGGTGATTATTCCCTGACCATCGCCATTGCCGGCAATCCCAATTGCGGAAAATCCGCCCTGTTCAATGCCTTTACCGGCATCCGCCAGCGCACTGGCAACTGGCCTGGCGTCACCGTTGACCGCAAGGAAGGGCAGTTCGACCTGGAGCAATACAAGGTCAAGCTTATCGACCTGCCGGGCATCTACAGTCTGGATGCATCCTCCATGGACGAGGAGATCACCCGCGATTATCTGCTGTCCCG
>JAJRUY010000220.1 GCA_024277555.1 Gammaproteobacteria bacterium
ACGGGGCACTTGGTGGTGGCCACCACCCGGCCGGAAACCATGATCGGCGACTGCGCCGTGGCCATTCATCCCAATGACGAACGTTACAAGCACCTGCTGGGCGAGTTTGTGGAACTGCCTCTGACCGGCAGGAAGATTCCCATCATCGCCGATGAGCATGTGGACCCGGAATTCGGCACTGGCTGCGTAAAGATCACCCCGGCCCATGATTTCAACGACTACGAAGTCTGGCGCCGCCACCGGGACGAGAACGCCATTACCGAACAGCCCCATGGCGGCCTCATTAACATCTTCACTGTAGATGCCGCTATCCGCGCCAACGAGACTGATGACCAGAACCTGATTCCGGAAAAATACATCGGCATGGATCGCTACCAGGCACGCAAGGCCATAATTGCCGATCTGGAAGAAAGAGGCCTGCTGGAGAAGACCGATGAGCACAAGCTCATGGTACCCCGGGGTGACCGCTCCAATGCCGTCATCGAGCCTTTTCTCACGGATCAGTGGTATGTGAAGATCGAGCCTTTGGCCAGACCCGCCATCGAGGCGGTGGAAAGCGGAAAAATCCGCTTCGTGCCAGACAACTGGAAAAATACCTATTTTGAATGGATGCGCAATATCCAGGACTGGTGCATCAGCCGCCAGATCTGGTGGGGCCATCGCATTCCCGCCTGGTACGACAGCCAGGACAATATCTATGTGGGACGCTCCGAAGCCGAAGTGCGCAAGAAACACAAGCTGGCGGACGACTACCCCCTGCGTCAGGACGAAGACGTTCTGGACACCTGGTTCAGCTCTGCCCTGTGGCCCTTCTCCACCCTGGGCTGGCCGGAAGACGCTGAACGCCTCAAGACCTTCTATCCCACCAGCGTGCTGGTCACCGGCTTCGACATCATCTTCTTCTGGGTGGCGCGCATGATCATGATGGGCCTGAAGTTCATGGACAATGTGCCCTTCCACGAAGTCTATGTGCATGGTCTGGTGCGCGACTCCGAGGGCCAGAAAATGTCCAAGTCCAAGGGCAATGTTCTCGACCCTATTGATGTAATCGACGGCATCGACCTGGAATCCCTGGTAGCCAAGCGCACATCGGGCTTAATGCAGCCCCATCTGGCGAAGAAGATCGAGAAGCAGACACGCAAGAACTTTCCTGAGGGCATTCCCGCCTACGGCACCGATGCCCTGCGCTTCACCTTCGCCTCACAGGCCTCCACGGGCCGGGATATCGTACTCTCCCTGCAGCGCATCGAGGGCTACCGCAACTTCTGCAACAAGCTGTGGAATGCCTCACGCTATGTGCTGATGAATACAGAGGAACATGATTGCAGTCCATCGGACAAACTTTCCGTAGCAGACAAATGGATCATCTCCCGCCTGCAGCACACGGCAGGCGAAGTGGCCACCGCCATCGAGAGTTACCGCTTCGACCACGCCGCCCAGGCCATCTACGAGTTCACCTGGAATGAATACTGCGACTGGTATCTGGAGCTGACCAAGCCGGTGCTCAACTCCGGCAGCGCCAGCGAGGAACAGAAACGTGCTGCCCGCCACACCCTGGTGACGGTACTCGAAGCCCTGCTGCGTATCACCCATCCCATCATGCCCTTCATCACCGAAGAGATCTGGCAAACCGTTGCGCCCCTGGCAGATGTTTCCGGTAAAACCATCATGCTGCAACCCTTCCCAGCCGCCGATGACAGCCTGAGTGATCCTGCAGCTGAGGAAGAAATGCACTGGGTCATGGCTTTCATCCAGGGCATACGCCGCATCAAGGGCGAGATGAACATCACCCCGGGCAAGGCCGTGCCGGTGCTGCTGGAGAATGCCAGCAAGGAAGATCAGGCCAGGCTGGAAGCCAACCAACACTATCTGAGTTTTCTTGCCAAAACAGAATCTGTGCGGATACTGGAAGCAGGCATGGAAGCCCCGGAGGCCGCCATGACCCTGGTAGACGAAATGAAACTGCTGATTCCCCTGGCGAACCTCATCGACAAGGAAGCAGAACTCAAGCGTCTGGAAAAGGAACTGGCCAAACTGCAGTCGGAAGTTGAGCGTGCCGGAAAGAAACTCGCCAACCCTGGTTTTACGGACAAGGCTCCGGAAGCCGTAGTGCAAAAGGAAAGAGAGAAACTGGAAACCGCCCGCACGGCGATGAACAATCTGGCGGAGCAAGCCGAACGCATCAGGAATCTGTAGGAGCGGCACCCTGCCCATCACAAGGAGAACACCATGAAGACAAGACGCACGTTGCTCATTGTATCCCTGCTTGCAACCAGCACAAGCTGGGCAGGCTTCGGTGACATGCTCAAGGATTCCGCCAGTCAATTCCTGAAAGGAGAAAGCACGGCTTCTGCCACCAGCGAACTTTCCCAAGGACAAATTGGCGCGGGATTGAAACAAGCCCTAAGCGTTGGCGCGGAGCGTGCTGTTGCATACCTGGGTAAACCTGGCGGCTTTCTCGGTGATCCGAAAACACATATCCCCCTGCCCGGGGCAGTGGAGAAAATTGCCTCTGGATTGCGCACCCTGGGCCAGGGCGCTCTGGTTGACGAATTCGAAACCACAATGAATCAGGCAGCAGAAGCCGCCATTCCCAAGACCCTGGATATTGTCAAGGATACAGTACAGAACATGAGCCTGGATGATGCCAGAAAGGTGCTCAATGGCGGTGACGATGCCGCCACCCGCTACCTGCGGGAAAAGGCCGGTTCGTCACTGAAGAAAGCCATCAAACCCATTGTTTCCCAAGCGACGGATCAGGTGGGAGCCACAGCAAGCTACAAGCAACTGACGGCAAACACAGGTGGTGGCATGCTGGGCGGACTTCTAGGCGGTGACAACAGTCTGGATCTCGATTCCTATATCACGGAAAAAACTCTGGACGGATTGTTCTACAAACTGGCAGAGGAAGAAAAGCTGATCCGGCAGAACCCGATTGCCCGCAGCACCGATTTGCTGAAACAGGTGTTTGGTAAATAGCCTTGAGTATCGCCCAGATATTTTATTTATTACAATGAATTACGGAATATAGTTCATGGAAATTGGCTATCTGGGCGCATTCCTCATGGGGCTGTTTGGCGCCCTGCATTGTGTCGGCATGTGCGGCAGCATCATGGGAGTTCTGACCTTCAGTCTGCCCATGGAAACCCGCAAAAAACCGGCGCAACTCATGGGGTATCTCAGTTACTACAGCCTGGGTCGAGTCCTCAGCTATGCCCTGGCGGGCGCAGTTGCAGGGGGGTTTGGAGCCGGATTGTTGTTCCAGATCAGCCCCCAGTACGGACACAGCATACTGCTGCTCACGGCCACCTTGCTGATGGTTGCCGTGGGGCTGTATCTGGCAGGCTGGTTTCCCGCCTTCGCCCGGATCGAAAAAGCCGGCGCACCCATCTGGAAAAAACTCGAACCCGTGGGAAGAAAACTGTTGCCCGTTTCCTCTCCCTGGCAGGCGCTCCTGTACGGAATGATCTGGGGCTGGCTGCCCTGTGGACTGGTATATTCGGCCCTGTTTATTGCCCTAGGTCAAGGCAGCATGATCCAGGGCGGGGTATTTATGCTCTTGTTTGGCTTGGGCACCTTGCCAGCCATCATGGCAACAGGTATCTTTGCTGACCAGATATTGCGTTTTTCCCACAACCCGCAATTGCGCATGTTTGCGGGATTGCTGTTGATCCTGTTTGCATTAACCGGACTGATCCTGAACTGGTAAAATCATGAACAAACCATACAAATACGAAATACTGGGAAAATCACCCGAATTTGAAGCGCTTTTGCGCTCACTGAACATTGCCTCAGCGACAGATGTAACGCTTATCCTTACCGGGGAAAGTGGCACCGGCAAGGAATTGCTGGCACACCATATCCACAAGAAAAGCAGGCGCCACGATGCGCCCTTTGTAGCCATCAACTGCGCCGCCCTGCCCGACGGTCTTGCGGAATCCGAGTTCTTCGGCCACATCAAAGGCGCTTTCACTGGCGCGGTTTCCAATAACCCGGGACGCATCAATATGGCCGAAGGCGGCACCCTGTTTCTGGATGAAATCGGGGAAATGTCCCTGGACATACAGGCCAAGCTGTTGCGTTTTCTCGAATCCGGGGAATATCAGCCAGTGGGAAGCCTGAAACAGCGCCACGCGAATGTGCGCCTGGTGACGGCCACCAATGCCGATTTGCGCAAGAAAGTGGAAGATGGTGTTTTTCGTGAAGACCTCTATTACCGCCTGAACATCATCCCCTTCCATGTGCCGCCATTAAGAAAGCGCACCGGTGATGTAGAATTGCTGATACCGGAGATTACCAAGCGCCTCGCCAGCGAATATCAGCTGCCGGCTCCAATCTATAACAAGGCGGCCATGGATTGTTTGCAGCGCTATTCCTGGCCTGGCAATATCCGTGAATTGCGTAACCTGTGTGAGCGCATGCTGATCCTGTTCAGCGGACGTGAAATTCATGATGGCAACCTACCAAGGGAAATCCGCCATCAGCAGCGCAGCCGCTGGACCTTCTCGCTGCCGGATTCCGGCATCAAGCTCGACGAGCTGGAGCAGGAGTTGCTGCAACAGGCCCTGGAAAGAGCCAATGGCAACCAGAGCAAGGCTGCCCGCATCCTGGGGTTGACGCGCTATGCATTTATGTACCGTCTGAAAAAATACCAGTTGCAGTAATTATTTCAGGGCACCTCAAAAAAAGAAAAAACCCTGCAAGCAATGCTTGCAGGGTTTTTTCTTTTAGCGGCTAGACATGCACCTAAAGGTTTTTTCCGCTACCCCCTCTACCCCAAGCTGCAGCATGGAGCTGAGGGGTAAGCGAAAAACTACGGACTAAAACTTGTACGCTGCATTCAAATAGAAATAGCGTCCGGGTTCATTCATCATAATCACTTCATTGCCGCCGCTTTCCAGCAGGGTAAGGTCTTTGTAGGTATTGCTAACGGCATAGGTCTTGTCAAACACATTGTCAACACCAGCAGTCAGTTTGATATGGTCTGTCAGGGCATGGCTAACCTTCAGGTTCAGCACCGTCCAACTGTCCAGTTCCTGCTCACCATTGTCTTCGTCGTAACGGGTCCAGCTGTCGGAGGCAACAACTTCCACCCTGGCCAGGCTGTCATCCATGTATTCCCAGTTCAGGGACATGATTCCCTTCAAAGGGGGGATTTCCGGCAGATCCTTGTCATTCTGCCCGGGCTGGGCTTCATCTTTCTCACCGCGCTGATAGGCCAGACCGAAATCAAGGTACAGTTCATCGGTGAAATTGTAGGAGCCATCCACAGAGAAACCATAGATGGTGGCATCCACATTATCAAAACGGCGCATCATCTTGCTGTCATTATAAACGATGAAATCGCCCAACCAACTATAAAACACCTTGGGCTTGAGGTGGAGAGAACCAACATTGATCTCCATACCCAGATCCACTTCTGTATTGGTAGTTTGATCCAGATCAGGATTACCAATCATCATTGAGTTACCCATCATGGGCATGATCATATAGAGTTCTCGAGCATCTGGAACCCGCGCAGAACGACCCAGGCCGCCAAACAGCTTCAGCCCATCCTGCAGGCTGTAGGTACCGAAGGCAAAGGCGCTGAATGCAGTGTAGTCGTTGTCCGGCTGCATGCCCGCTGTTTCAATAGTGGTGTCATCATAACGCGCACCAAGCTTGAGATTGAAGTTGTTGAAATCCTTCTCAGCTTCTACAAAAATTGCAGCATTGTCCGTATCCACATCGTTGATGCTGACGAAACCATCGGCCATGGCCATCATGCCTTTGGCCTCGAATACCCCGTCCCAGTTGCGGCGGCTGAAATCCAGACCGACGGTCATTTCAGAGCCATCGCTCAGGTCAAAACTGTTTTTGATCTTGGCTCCCTGGGTTTCCGTTTCCAGATAATGCGTCATTTCATTCATTGAATTCGGGCCAGAAGATAACCGGTAGCGGGTGGACATGGGATGTTCCACCTGGGAGTTATAGTACTGGAAGCTCAATTCATTGGAAAACCGGCCCAAATCACGAATGGTATAACCGACATCAAAAATATCAGAATCATCGTACAGGGCATCCATTTTGCTGGATGGGTACAGGATGTCATCACTGCGGTTGGCGGTATAGCTCAGCTTCAGTTCCTGATTCTCGGTTACATCCACATACAGCTTGCCCATGAAGGTACTCTTGTCATAGGCATCCAGGTCTTCATATTCCTCCTTGTACCTGGCTGTGGAAGCGGGATCATAGTTCTTGATCTGCTCTGCAAAGGTATTTCCGTCACCATCTTCATACTGGCCGCTGCTTTCCTTGGAAACACTGACCATGGCTCGAACCCGGTCCGTTCCACCACTGAGGGTTGCTGCACCCTTGAGGTAATCCCAGCTTCCGATATTCAGGCTCACTTCGCCGTGGAAGCCCTCTTCCGGTTCCTTTGTAGTGATTTTTACCGCACCACTCAAGGTGCCGAAATTCTCCACATCATAGGGGCCTTCGATAATTTCCACTGACTCGATATTGTTGGTCAGCACATGGGAGGTTGGCGGATCCATGCGATTGGGACATGCACCATAGATTTTTCCACCGTCAATAAGGATATTGATATTGTCTTTCTTTTGGCCACGCAGAATGATGTCGTTGGCTATACCGCTACGGCGCACGATGGAGATGCTGGATGATTTCTTCGCCAATGCTTCTGCCAGGTCAGCAGATTTTACTTCCTTGCCACTGATATCTTCCAGTCTGGTGCCCTCCACAATAATGGTAGGCATTTTTTCGGAATTGTCCTTGTCCGTTTCCTGATCAGCTGCAATCGCTGGCGCGGCCGTGCACAAACTGCATATGAGAAGGGGTAAAAGCTTTCTTTTTTTCATTCGGAGACTCTCGGTTAGCTTAGGATTGTAAAAAGTAATTCCAGCATATTCAGCAATTCCTGTGCCAGCCCCCTATTATTCCGGGTATCAACAAATTAAAGCACCTGCCGCCGATCCAGCTTCCAATTTATGCGTGATATGGCACCCCTGATGCGCTATATCACGCAGGTAGAAAAATCCAACTAACCAACCCGCATCCCTCACTGGGCGTACCGTACTAACAGAAAAAGCTCAATAATTCATACATCTTTATTTTGGGAGGAGAGAGTTATCGACTGAAAGCCAAGCGAGCGAAGTAAATCCTGCCCCAAGTGGGTCAGATTTATTGGTTATTGACAGCCGGATTGACTGGAATTCCCAAACCCCGGTGAGAAATACGGGCTAAAGATGCTCATGGGCGCTGCGTTTGCACATTACATATTCCGCGGGGATTTCAGCACGCCATTGATTGAAGTCAATACTGCCGATAGAAGGTGGATACCACCCAACCATGCGACAGAACCTTGCAATCCACCAGAAAGGCCTCAAAATACAATATCTGACGCTTGAGCAACGTCTATGTGGCAGCATACAAATAAATCTTGCACGGCAAGATGAATGAACAAGGATATGCCCGAGCAAAAAAACCATGAAAACCATTGATATCCACACCCATTTGCTCAACCCTCAGGTGCGCTTTGACCGCCTTTTTGACAGGGTAGCTGTTCACTTCTTCGCAAAAAGCTTGGGCATTGATCCTGCACAACTAAAACAGCAGCCATGGGAAGCCTATGTAGCTGCAATGGCGCATGCAGTCAGCACATCAGAAACAGTGGAAAAGGCCTGTCTGTTCGGTGTGGATAGTCGTGTTGATTGCAAAGGAAGAGAAACGCACCGCGACAAAACCGTATGCGCCATGAATGCTGATGTAGTGGAAGTGGCTGGTCGATATCCCCGGCGGTTCATCCCGTTTTTTTCCATAAACCCCTTGCGTCCGAACGCCCTGGATCTGATTGATGAATTTACCGAAAAGGGCTGTCGTGGTGCAAAGTTTCTGCAAAATTACTGGGGGCTGGATCTCAACAATCCGGCGTTCATTCCCTATTACGAAAAGCTGCGGGACAAAAAGCTGCCCTTGATCATCCACATTGGCAACGAGTGGAGCATCCAATCAGACAAACGCTATGAAGGCAGCAACATGCTGGAACTACCGTTGCAAACCGGCGTGACTGTGATAGCCGCTCATATGGGCCTGGGGCAAATCAATCACAAATGGCTTGCCTGGCGCAATCTGTCCAGAAATCCCGTTTGGTTCGACCAGGACTATTTCCACATTCTGGAAATGCTCGAACAATATGACAATTTATACGGCGACCTTTCCGCCATGCTCATCCCTCTCCGTGCCAGAGCCTTGGGGCATCTGGCAAGCCAAAAGCAGGTGCACCATAAACTCCTGTTTGGCACCGACTATCCGGTGCCATTCATGATCCGCTTCAATACTCATGGGATAAATTCAGCAGAAACGAAGCGCATTGCAAATATCCAAAATCCGTTTGATCGCTATGCTGATGTCATGCTGCAGTTTTTCCCGAAAGGTAATCCACTTTACACCAATCACCAACATATACTAACCAGCTCGGCATCTGTCTGAACGACCGCCATTTTCTTCATAAATCAGTACGGATGGCTTACAAACAGCCGGGGAACAATGAGCGTAGATTTAAAGGTAGCAAGGTCGGCTACAGGACCAATTCTCTTTATGTTGAATGGGTCTAAAATACTTCCATAGTTAACGCCAGTATTGAATGAAAAGCCAATACTGTATCCTGCCCGGCACACATTGCCTTTGGTTCTGTCACTGAATGTTCGATAACTGCCCACCGGATAAGCAACAGATTTTATTTCACACCCCAGTTTCTGCTGCAGGAAAAGCTTGGAGTCAGTCAGCTCCTGCAGTTCATCTTCATCAGAGATAGTGCTCAACACCCGGTGAGATATAGTGTGTGAGCCAATACTCAGGAGTTCAGAATTCCCTATCTCCATTATTTGATCCCAGTTCATGAGCTCCTCTTGTTGTATCTCCTTGGATGGAAAATCCACGCCACAAAGGAACGACAGCTCGGTAAGCAAATCCTGGGATTCCTCTGACCTCACTGATTTCATGTGATCCTGCAATATCCATATAGCGTTTTCTTTCTCCGTCTCCGTACGCAAGAACAATTTATTTCCCTTGAAAGGCAGGATTTCCTTTTCAGTGCGTTTGATAAAATAGGCAATAATATCCCACCAGCCCAATCTGGATTTTTCAATGCTCTCAATGGGTATGAAAAAAATGGCCGGTACAGAATATTTCCTGAGTACCGGTACTGCAAACAGATAGTTGTCTCTATAGCCATCATCAAAAGTAACCAATGCACTTCGCTTTGATGGCGGCTTGCCAGATTGCGCCAATCTCACAACATCTTCTTCAGTCATGAGATTGGTATGCTTGCTGAGGAAAGCCATCTGCTGATCGAATTCCTCCTTGGACAGACAAAAAACACCCGAATCAAACTCTGTTACCAACTGGTCATGGTACACCCGGTGGTAGTTCACAATAATCAATGTAGACGCAGGAACCAGCTCAAGCAGGTCAAGCAGTCGGGTTTTCTCCAGAAACACTGAAAACATACGTTTCTTATCTTTCATTTTCCCCCCTCCTGCTTCTAGCCCGGATATTTCACCAGGACACCGAAATAACAATATAAGATGCTGTTTTTATTAACCATTGCATCTATATTAGCAAAGTGCAATATGTTGCCGGGTGTTTGTTAAATCCGCCCTTGCACCGATCTTGTTGCCCAGAGACGATATTTCTTCACTCATCAATAGCTTGGGCTATTGATTCGATCAGAAATTCGCCTCTGAACAACAATCTCGGCACAATCAT
>JAJRUY010000221.1 GCA_024277555.1 Gammaproteobacteria bacterium
ATCAGGTGGAAGAGATCAAACAAAAACTGCAACATCAGGCCCTGGACATCGGCGGCTACCTGCTGACGCTGGGAACAGCGAAAGAAAAACCTCTCACTTGCCACGATACCTTGTATGCCCGGCATGTCACAATGGCAAATGAGGCGGAAGCAGAAGATGAAAACCTGTTTCTGCAGCGCATGGCCGGCGAACTGGAGCAACAAGGCATCAAGATCAGGAAAGCACTTTGCGGCAAGACCAGCCGGATCAATACATCCGATGTTGCACTATGCACTCGCAGCCTGATGATTGCGGATCTGAACCCGGCAGAATCCATGCTGCTGCAACAGAAAGGACTGGGAGAACACCAACATCTGGGCTGCGGGCTGTTCCTGCCGATGAAGGGAATTCAGCATCAGGCAGCAGGCCAGGCCAATTAACCCGGATAGTGTGACGGGTGCAAAGTGTAACCTGGATCGAATGGCACTTACTTAAACCAACAAAACCATGGTCATCCCGGCGCAGGCCGGGATCCAGGACGGCCACTTATTCACAAGATACCTGGATTCCAGCCTGCACCGGAATGACGAATAACGATATTTTTGGCTTAAGTAAGTGCTATTGCAACCTGACCCAATTCAAACACAAGATAATGAATTATCTAGATAAACGTCGGCATTTCAGTCGCCGTGTGCCGGGACAACAAGGCAGCTGCTCCAGCTGCCTTGCTCGATGGAAGATGGCTATTTTTTCTTCCAGCTCCCACCTTGCTTGAACCAGTAGCCCGAAGGCGCTTCTTCAATCCAGATGCGCGAGAAGGTCTTGCGGATATCCGCCTCCCATTCGGGGTGGCCATTGGCGCGGGCGATCTCGCGATACAGGGCATCCCGATCACGGTTTTCATCCGCTACCAGCTTTTTCACCCGGTTGCGGTCTTTCAGCGCTACTGCTTTCAGGTCACGAATCGCCACCCTTCCGGACTCATCAAAACCGATGGCTCCGGAGCGATAAAAAGGATCCAGGCTACGCTGGCGCTTGCTCATGGACTGGCGCAAACGGGATATGGCCGGTGTATCGATATTGATATCCGCCCGCGCCGCATGCGCCGGGGAAACCAGCATTTCCATCAAGCGCCCGACAGCCGCCAGCGCCGGGTTTGGCCGTTCGGTTGCAGACTGATCGCCCGCAGGCTGCTGCTGTTCTTTCGGTTGTGCTTCCGGCTGCTGCACGTCCAGCACATCCCGGACAATCTCCCTGGCTGCCTCTTCTGCCGCAGCCGCAGGAAAATATATATTGATGGTTACACAGGCGCCAAGCAGCAGACTGAGCACCGGCCAACTGAGATTCTTCAACATTGTATTACTCCACGATAATGTCATCGAAACGAATATCCCGAATACGGGACAACAAGTCCTTCCAGGCCACCTTGTGGTTGCGTCCGATCACATCGATGCGCGGCAACCCGGCCCCTTTCACAATATAATACCCGCCTGCGGGATTGCTAACACCATCCAGTTCTGCCACTGCGCCACGCAGTCGGATTTTCAACGCCAGCTGCTCATATGCAAAGTCTTCAAAAAAACGCAGCATGGTGGCGGAAAGATTGGCGCTGGCGCCATTTCCCAGCTCGGTCAGATTATCTATGGCACGCTGGCTGATGCGATGACGGCGATGATCTCTTTGTGGAGATTGCAGGCTGGCATCAAAGCCGGTCACTTGCCAGGCCACGAGTTGCAGATTGCGGATATAACCTTCCAGGCTGCCCTGGATGCGTCCAAAATCGAACACCTGGGTAATCTGTTCGAGATCCAGATTCTCCAGGCGCACACTGGTTTCCAGCACCGGGGCCACACCAAGGGCATCTTCCAGCTTCAAACCCTCTACAACCAACTGCCCATCAAACACATCCACCAGAAGCTCGCCATCCATGCGTAGAGTGGCGCCTTGGTAATGCAAGCGGGGAATGCTGGCCTGCAGGCTGCCGTTCAGTTCCGGCCAGCCCAGAGCCTGGCTCAAGGCGCCCAGACGGATATCTTTCAAAGCTGCCCTGGCTTGCCAGTCAGGCTTCCCATCCAGCAGGCCGCCAAGCTTGAAATCTTCCAGTTGCAACTGTCCATCAAGCACTGGCAGAGAAACAGGTCTCAATACAAGATTACCAGAACTTGCAGAAAAAACCGCATCCAGTCCACCAAATGCAATCTTGTACAGATGCCCGCTGTCCCAGTGCAAACGGGAAATCTGCATCACACCAGAGCGGCGCCAGTTGATATCCGCCTCTACCCCGGACAAACCAAACAACCCTGCATTCTGTTCCACATGCACCTGTTGCAGCGTCACCGAAAAAGCCTGCAGGATGTTATTGGCAATATTCAGCTTGCCTTGCGCCTGTCCGCTGACCTCCAGGTCATCCAGTGCATTGCCAATCACCAGAGGTTGCAGCAATACCCCATAGGCTTGCCCCAAATCCACCACCTGGAATGCCAGATTCAGTTTCGATATCTGCGAGGCAGACAAATCCAGATCCAGATCCCCCTGTGCAGAGAATACCGAACCGTAACCAACAGACAACTCCTGCAGTCGCAACCGCTCTCCATTCACCCCCAGATTGCCCTGCAACTGCAACTCCAGCGGAGCCTTATCAACTTCAACAAAAAACGGGTCACTATACAGCTGTCCCTGGCGTATTCGTGCAATTACCTTTCCCTGCCATTCATCCTTCACTACCAAGGCATCCATGTCCAGGCTTAAAGACATATCTTCACCCACCTGCAGGCCATTCTCGCTGGAATAGGAAAAATCACTCAGGGTTGCCGCAATCTCTACAGAAACCGGTGCCGCATTTTCCACCACCAGCTTGCCCTGGACATTCAGGTTTCCTTCAAACGTCCAGCCCGGCGGGAAATATTTCTCCAGCAACAGCAGGGAAAAATCCTGCAGGCTGAAATCAAGCTGCAGCCGATGACTGGCAAACGCAAGCTCAAGCTGCAGCCGGGCATGGGCAAAACGCATTCCCTCCAGCTGCAGTTGCCAGCGATTGGCATCGAAATACTGCCAACTCAAACTGCCGACAACAGCACCGAGCAAGGAGCCTGCAATCTCCAGGGTGCCTCCGGCACAGGTCAGGGAGCTTCTCCCGCCCAGTTGCACAGACGGGCAATGCGCCCTCACCCGCTTCAGCTCCTGTCCTGCATACCGCATCCATGCCACGCTTGCCGTGGCGCTGGCCGAATTGTCGTCAGTGAGTACCAAACCCGCTTCAAGGCCACTGAGCTCCCACCCCTCTCCCACAATGCTTTCTGCGGACAAATACAGGTCATCCACAGCTTGCACCACAGGCAACCAGCACATCAGCAGGCAGGCACACAACCAGCCCTGCAGGCAGGTTATATTTCTATCTGTATCTGATACCATTGAGCCGCATTTCATAAGACAACAGAAGGGTACCTCGAAAAATCGTCATTCCGGCGGAAGCCGGAATCCATAACTTTCTGATTTATATGGACCCCGGCTTTCGCCGGGGTGACGAAAAACGAATTATTCGAGGTTCCCA
>JAJRUY010000222.1 GCA_024277555.1 Gammaproteobacteria bacterium
CAATGAAAATCTCTATACCTGGATGGTGGTGGGTGGCCTGGAAATGCATGTGGGCTTCCTGGTAGACAATCTCACCGCGATGATGATCACCGTGGTCACTTTCGTGTCTCTCATGGTGCACATCTATACTGTCGGCTATATGGCTCACGAAGATGGTTACCAGCGCTTCTTCAGTTATATTTCGCTGTTCACCTTTTCCATGCTCATGCTGGTCATGTCCAACAACTTCCTGCAGCTGTTTTTCGGCTGGGAGGCAGTGGGGCTGGTTTCCTATTTGCTTATCGGCTTCTACTTCAAGAAGGAAACCGCCATTTTCGCCAACATGAAGGCGTTTTTGGTAAACCGGGTAGGGGATTTTGGCTTTATTCTGGGCATTGCTGCAATCGCCATGTATTTCAACAGCCTTGACTATGCACAGGTGTTCAGCGCAGCCCCGGACAAGGCGGGAGAAACCATCAACATCTGGGGTGACAGCCAGTGGTCGCTGATGACGGTGATCTGCATCCTGCTGTTTATTGGCGCCATGGGCAAGTCCGCGCAAATGCCACTGCATGTGTGGCTACCCGATTCCATGGAAGGCCCGACCCCGATTTCTGCGCTGATTCACGCCGCTACCATGGTTACTGCCGGTATCTTTATGGTGGCACGCACATCGCCCCTGTTTGAGCTTTCCGAAACTGCCCTGAGTTTCGTGCTGATCATCGGCGCCACTACGGCCTTCTTCATGGGCTTGATCGGTATCGTGCAGAACGATATCAAGCGGGTGGTGGCCTATTCCACTCTTTCCCAGCTTGGCTACATGGTTGCCGCTCTGGGTGCCTCTGCGTATGCGGCAGGGTTGTTCCATCTCATGACCCATGCGTTCTTCAAGGCGCTGCTGTTCCTGGCAGCGGGCTCTGTCATCATCGGCATGCACCATGATCAGGATATCCGCAATATGGGCGGGCTCCGCAAGTACATGAAGATTACCTGGATTACCGCATTGCTGGGTTCCCTGGCGCTGATTGGCTTTCCGGGGTTTTCCGGCTTCTTCTCCAAGGATGCAATTATCGAAGCGGTGGGGCATTCCCAGATTACCGGTTCGACTTATGCCCACTGGTTGTTGGTTGCCGGTGTGTTTGTCACTGCCTTGTACAGCTTTCGCATGTACTTCCTGGTATTTCATGGAAAGGGGCCAAGGGACGATCATGCCAGGGAGCACCTGAAAGAATCCCCGGCGGTTGTTACCGTGCCTTTGATTCTCCTTGCCATTCCTTCCGTATTCATCGGCTGGTTTGCCATTGAGCCAATGCTGTTCGGTGATTTCTTCGAAGGGGTGCTGCATGTAGCTTCTGCCCACGATACCTTGGGTGAGGTTGGCAAAACCTATACCGATCAGATTGGTTTTATTTCTCACGGGATGATGATGCTGCCTTTCTGGCTGGCGATGGCGGGTCTTGCAGTAGCCTGGTATGTGTACCTGATGAAGCCGTCTATTGCCGATGGCATACGCAGCCGCTTTGACTGGCTGTACAGGCTGTTGGATCGGAAGTATGGTTTTGATGAGTTCAATCAGGCCGTGTTTGCCGGAGGCAGCCTGTTCATAGGAAAACTGCTGTGGAATGTAGGCGACAAAACTGTCATTGATGGTATTGCAGTAAACGGTTCGGCTCGCTCTTTTGGTGCGCTGGCCCAGGTGGTGCGCTGGGTGCAGAGTGGTTATCTGTATCACTATGCTATTGCCATGATATTGGGCCTGTTGGGTCTGTTGTTCTGGTTCGTGGTTCGCTGAGTTAAGGATTGGATAGAAGATAATGAGTGCAGATTGGCCAATTTTGAGTGCGGTTATCTGGTTGCCTGTCCTGGGCGGCCTGTTGGTGGCGTTCAGCGGCGATAGGGCGCCGAATGTCAGTCGTTGGCTGGCACTGGTAGTGGCTGTGCTGACGTTCCTGCTCAGCCTGTTGCTGTATACCGGATTTGATATGAACACGGCCTCCATGCAGTTCCAGGAGAACATTCCCTGGATCGAGTCATTCCAGGTCAATTACCATCTGGGCATAGATGGTATTTCCATGCCCCTGATCATCCTTACCACCTTTATTACCATACTGGTGGTGATTGCCGGCTGGCAGGTAATCCAGTACAAGCCATCCCAATACATGGCGGCCTTCCTGATTATGGAAGGGGTGATGGTGGGTGTATTTTCTGCTCTGGACGCCATGCTGTTCTATGTGTTCTGGGAAGCTATGCTCATCCCCATGTTCCTTATCATTGGTATCTGGGGTGGACCGAACCGGGTGTATGCCACCATCAAGTTCTTCCTGTATACCTTCCTGGGTTCGGTGTTCATGCTGGTGGCGCTGATCTACATGTATTTTCAGTCTGGCAGCATGTCGATTCTGGATTTCCATACACTTAAACTGGGGCTTACGGAACAGATCCTGATCTTCCTTGCCTTCCTTGCTGCGTTTGCCGTCAAGGTTCCCATGTGGCCGGTACATACCTGGTTGCCAGACGCGCATGTGGAAGCGCCCACTGGTGGTTCCGTGGTTCTGGCGGCAATCATGCTGAAGATCGGTGGCTACGGCTTCCTGCGGTTCAGCTTGCCGATTACGCCGGATGCGAGCAAGGAGCTGGATTGGCTGATTATCGGCATGTCTCTTATCGCTGTAGTTTATATCGGCTTCGTGGCATTGGTGCAGCAGGACATGAAGAAGCTCATCGCTTATTCGTCCATTGCGCATATGGGCTTTGTTACCCTGGGTTTCTTCATTGCTTTTATTATCCTGGCCAAGCCGGAAGCAGGCAGTGGTGTGATTCTGGGAATGCAGGGCGGCATGGTGCAAATGGTTTCTCACGGGTTCATCTCCGCTGCCATGTTCCTGTGTGTGGGGGTGCTTTATGATCGTATGCACAGCCGTGAAATTTCTGACTATGGTGGTGTAGTAAACACCATGCCCTGGTTCGCTGCTTTTATGGTGTTCTTTGCCATGGCCAATGCCGGGTTGCCGGGTACGTCTGGGTTTGTGGGAGAGTTCATGGTGATTGTGGCCAGTTTCCAGGCAGATTTCTGGTTTGCGTTTCTGGCTGCGACCACCCTGATTGTCGGCGCCGCCTATACCTTGTGGATGGTCAAGCGGGTGGTATTTGGTGATATCGCCAATGACAAGGTTGCGGCCCTGCAGGATATAAACAAGCGTGAAGCGCTGGTGCTGACTTCCCTGGCGATTGCTGTACTGGTTCTGGGTCTGTGGCCTGAGCCGCTGATACAGATCATGGATGCGTCCATTGCCAATCTGGTAAATCACATTGCTGTTCCAAAACTGTAACTTCAGGTAAACCTGATGGATTTTAACGCCTCAACATTGCTATTACTGCTGCCGGAGATTGTATTGCTCTCGGCCATTGCCGTTATTCTGATACTGGATTTGTTTCTCGATCAGAGTAAGCGTGTGTTTACCTATGGCTTGTCTCTGGCTGCGCTGGTTGCAACCATGGCGGTTGTCATGTTGGGTGATACCACCAGCCAGGTAGTCATGCACGGCGCCTATGTGGTGGATGCCATGGGCAGCGTTCTGAAGGTGGCACTCTTGAGTGTGGGGATCTTTGCCTTTATCTATTCCCGCCGCTACCTGTCTGACCGGAACCTGTTCAAGGGCGAATTCTATGTGCTTGGATTGCTTGCGATCCTGGGCATGATGATCATGGTTTCTGCAGGCAGTTTCCTGACCCTGTATCTGGGGCTGGAGCTGTTGGCCCTGAGCCTGTACGCTCTGGTGGCATTCGATGGCGACTCCAAGCCCGGCTCAGAAGCGGCAATGAAGTATTTTGTACTCGGTGCGTTGGCGTCAGGCATGTTGTTGTATGGTATTTCCATGATTTATGGCGCTACCGGCATGCTGGACTTTGCCGGAGTCGCCGAGGTGATCGCCAGCGGCCAGGCAGACCAGACGGTGTTGACCTTTGGCCTGGTATTCGTGCTGATTGGTATCGCCTTCAAATTTGGTGCTGTACCCTTCCACATGTGGGCGCCGGACGTGTATCAGGGTGCACCGGTAGTGGTCACTGCTTTCCTTGGCAGTGTCCCCAAAATCGCAGCCTTTGCCATGGCCATGCGCATTCTTGCCGAGAGCATGGGGAGCCTGGGGCCCGAAATGGGTTGGCAGGGCTGGCAGGGGATGCTGATTATTCTGGCAGTGCTTTCCCTGGCGTTGGGTAATGTCGTGGCTTTGGTACAGGACAACATCAAGCGCATGCTGGCATACTCCACCATTTCCCATGTGGGCTTTATCTTTCTGGGTCTCCTGGCTGGAGCCGATAAAGGCTACAGCGCTGCCATGTTCTATACCATCATCTATGCCTTGACCGCTGTTGGTGGTTTTGGCCTGCTTGCCATACTCAGCAGCAAGGGTGTAGAAGCAGAACACCTGCATGATCTGAAGGGTCTGAACAAGCGCAGCCCCTGGTTGGCGGCAATGATGCTGCTGATCATCTTTTCCATGGCCGGGGTGCCGCCCACCGTAGGCTTTTTCGCCAAATTGTTCATTCTCGATGCCCTGGTGAATGCGGATCTCCTGTGGCTGGCACTGGTGGCAGTGTTCTTCTCGGTTGTTGGTGCCTTCTATTATCTGCGGGTGATCAAGGTTATTTACTTTGACAAGCCCGAAACCGACGAACCCATTACCGCAAATGTAGATGCTAGGCTGGCGATTTCCGTCAATGGCCTTGCCATGCTCTACTACGGTATCTTTCCCGCATCCTTGCTGGCCGTGTGCCAGGTGGCGATTGCTGCCTTATAAGGGCCATACCCACATGATCATCGGGATGGATACTGCAATAATCAGTATCTCCAATGGCAGGCCCATGCGCCAGTAATCCCCGAAACGATACCCGCCCGGCCCCATGATCAGGGTATTGTTCTTGTGTCCTATGGGCGTCAGAAACGCACAGGATGCTGCTACCGCTACCACCATCAGGAACGGATCAGGGTTGACTTCAAGGCGGTTGGCGATGTCGACAGCGATGGGGGCCGCAATGACAGCGGTTGCGGTATTGTTCATCACATCAGAAAGGGTCATGGTAACCACCATCAGCAATACCAGCACCACTACCGGTGAATAACCGGCAGACAAGGTGATGATGCCATCAGCGATCAGTGCTGTTCCGCCGCTGGATTCCAATGCGCTGCCGATGGGAATCATGGAACCCAACAGCACGATGACTGGCCACTCTATAGAGTTGTAAACGTGCCTGGCTTGTATAATGTTAAAAATAACATAGCTGATTACCACTGCCGCCAGAGCGACCGGTAAATATACCAGTCCCAGGCTGGCCGCAATAATGGCCGCTGCAAACAGTCCTACTGCCAGCCAGGCTTTATGCCGTTTGATCAGGTCAAGGCTGCGCCCGGCCAATGGCAATGTACCCAACCAGTTGCTGATTACCGGAAGGCTGTCGCTGGAACCGTAAAGCAACAGTACATCACCTTCCTTGATTGTCAGGTGGCGCACTCGCTCACGAAACTGTTTTCCCTGGCGGGATACACCAAGCATGGTTACGCCATGACGATACTGCAATTGCAGGGACTGGGCAGTGCGTCCCTCTATCCTGGCGCCTTCAGGCACGACCACCTCCCAAAGGGCCATGTCTTCACTGCTCAAAGGGTTGCTGTCCTTGCCTTCGGTTGAATAGTCAAGTTTGAGCTCGCCGACAAACTTGTCCAAGGCCTTGGGGGCAGCATCAACCACCAGAATGTCTCCCTTTCTGATTTCTGCCATCCTGGCTTGTCCGGGTAAGCGTTTGCCGTGGCGTACCAGACCAACTATGGCCACATCGTTTTCTTCGGCCACGCTGTCCAGATCGCGCACGCGTTTGCCAACCGCCGGGGATTTTTCCGATACATGCAATTCTGCAATATAGCCACTGATATCAAGCAGTTCCTGGGTGGAATTGTGGATGATACGGCTGGCTGGCAGCAGCCGCCAGCCCACTGTGGTGACAAAGATCACCCCAACTACGGCACAGGCAAGCCCAACCGGGGTGAAATCGAACATGCCAAAGCTTTCTCCAAGTGCAGTCTGGCGAAACTCGGCGATGATAATATTGGGAGGTGTCCCGATAAGGGTGATCAGCCCTCCGAGTATGGATGCAAAAGATAACGGCATCAGGGTCAGGGAAGGGTTGCGCTTGGCTTTGGCAGCAGCCTGAATATCCACTGGCATCAACATTGCCAACGCGGCAACATTGTTCATTACCGCAGATAACAGTGCGGAGATCGTTGCCATTGCTGCAATATGTGTTTGCAGGGATACAGCAAAACGGCTGATTTGTTTAGCCAGCAATTCGATGGCGCCGGAATTGGACAATCCTTTGGAAAGGATCAGAACCAAAGCAATGATGACAGTGGCAGGGTGGCCAAAGCCTGAAAAAGCCTGCTCCTTCGGCACTATGCCCATCAATAGGGCAGAAATAAGGGCGATAAATGCTATCAGATCATAACGCCACCGTCCCCAGATCAGAAATATGAAAACGAAGAATAACAAGCTGAACAGCAGCGTCTGGTCTGTAGTCATTGGTTTTCACTGGCTGAGCTGTAATGCTGATAGATTACCTTAGCTCCCGGCAGTATGTCGAACCAGGAAAAAGCCTGTCCGGAAGCAGGGCCGGAGTGTATGTGATTCAGCCCTGGTTAAGGTAGGCTTTGCTATATTGGCGTCTATCCTGAATTTGTAGGTTCAGGATAGGCTACAGGGCACCTCGAAAAATCGTCATTCCGGCGGAAGCCGAAACCCATAACTTGCTGATTTATATGGGCCCCGGCTTTCGCCCGGGTGACGAAAAACGAATTATTCGAGGTTCCCTACAGTGTAGAATTAACCCGGATGTTTCACCTGGAAGTCCGATGATTGTGCCGATTTTGTTGTTCAGAGGCGAATTTCTGATCGAATCAATAGCCCAAGCTATTGATGAGTGAAGAAATATCGTCTCTGAACAACAAAATCGGTGCAAGAGCGGACTTAACAAGCACCCGGTAACATATTGCACTTTGCTAATATAGATGCAATGGTTAATAA
>JAJRUY010000223.1 GCA_024277555.1 Gammaproteobacteria bacterium
GAGTTCTGGGGACACAATACTTAATTGATACTACACTTTAATTCGCGCCAAGGTTGGCAAGAGTCGTATTATCAGGTTATCCGTATCACATCACGCAGTGTGGCAATCGCCGCCAGGATGTGTTTTTTGTGGAAGAGAGCGGGGTCAAGCATCATCAACACTGTTTGGGATCATAAATCAAAGACCTGACCCTCATCTTCCTCATCTTCTGGCCATATTCAAGTTTTCATCGTTTCGTGAGGCAAGGGGTTTATCCCGCCGATTGGGCCGGTGCAGATTTGGAAGCGCTTAATGCGGGTGAGTGAAGGATGGCTTGTTGATGTGGGGCGGATTGATGCGGTTTGCCATGCTCACCGCATCCTATGGGGCAGGTGGCGCTCTTCGCTCTTGTCCCTGTACTCGCACAAATCCTCGATGAGGCAGGAGCCGCAACGCGGCTTGCGGGCGATGCAGGTGTAGCGTCCGTGCAGGATCAGCCAGTGATGGGCATCGTGCAGGAATTCTCTTGGCACATGGCGTAGCAGTTTCTTTTCCACTTCCAGTACGGTTTTTCCCCTGGCGATGCCGGTGCGGTTGCTGACGCGGAAGATGTGGGTGTCTACGGCCATGGTGGGATGGCCGAAGGCGGTGTTGAGCACCACGTTGGCGGTCTTGCGTCCCACGCCAGGCAGGGCTTCTAGATCCTTGCGGTTGTCCGGCACCTTGCCAGCGTGCTTTTCCAGTAGCAGGCGGCAGGTGGCGATGATGTTTTTTGCCTTGCCGTTATACAGGCCGATGGTCTTGATGGTTTCTTTTAGGCCTTCTTCTCCCAGGTCGAGTATGGCTTGTGATGTGTTGGCAACCGGGAATAGTTTTGCGGTAGCCTTGTTTACGCCTACATCGGTTGCCTGGGCAGAGAGAATGACGGCAATCAGCAACTCGAACGGGCTGCTGTAGTTCAGCTCGGTTGTCGGGTTGGGATTGTGTTCCCGCAGGCGGCGGAAAATCTCTCCACGTTTTTTCTTGTTCATCTTTCAGCGGCAGCTGTTGTGGTTGTTGCGTCGGTTTTGGAAACGATTGCTCGCCGGGCGCTGCGCTTGTCGATGACCTGCTTCAGGGCGATGAGCAGGCCCAGTCCAAAGAAGGCGCCAGGGGGTAGGATGGCCAGGATCAGGCCGTGAAAGTCATCACCAAAGGAGAATGTCATGACTTTGGATGCTTCGCCAAACATGAGGTGAATGCCGGAAAGAATGGTTCCCTGGCCGATGAATTCGCGCAGGCCGCCCAGGGTCATGAGTACCAGGGTAAAGCCCGCCCCCATGCTCAGGCCGTCCACCATGGATTGGGGAACCGGGTTGCGTGAGGCGAAGGCTTCGGCGCGACCCACGATGGTGCAGTTGGTGACGATGAGGGGGATGAAGATGCCCAGAATCTTGTGCAAATCGTGAAACCAGGCGTTCATCGCCAGCTCCACGGCGGTAACGAAAGAGGCGATTACCAGTACGAATATTGGCAGCCGCACTTCCTGGCGTACCCAATGGCGGATAAAGGAGATGGTGCCGTTGGAAAGCACCAGCACCAGCATGGTGGCCAGGCCCAGGCCCAGGCCGTTGATCAGGGTGTTGGATACGGCCAGCAGGGGGCACAGCCCGAGCAATGCGACCAGTGCCTGGTTGTTGCCCCAGAGTCCGTTGCGGATAATTTCACGATAGCTCATGCTCATGGCTTTTCTCTAGTGAAACGGCGGTTCATCGGGTGATTCCGCCGGTTGTTTGAACAGGCGCTCCTTTTCCTTTTCAAAATACTCCAGGGTTTTCTTTACGGTGGCGACGATGTTGCGGGGAGTGATAGTTGCTCCGGTAAACTGGTCGAAGACGCCGCCATCCTTTTTGACTTTCCACTTTGCTATGGGAGGGTTTTCAAGGGACTTTCCCTCGAAGCCGAGTATCCAGTCAGATCGGCTCTCGTCGATTTTGTCGCCCAGCCCTGGCGTTTCCAGATGGGAGAGAACCCGCACCCCCGCGAGAGATCCGTCTGCGCGCACGGCGACCATCAGGCGGATGGGGGCAGCGTATCCGGGACTTTGAACCGGGCTGAAGACTACCGCCACCGGCTCGCCCTGCCTGCGGGCGCGGTATACCTGCACTTCGTTTTTCGACAGAGCCGGTGAGCGAATGGTTATGACATCCTGCAGCAGCTCGTTGTCGATTTCATCGTGCTTGATCAGCTTGTAGACATTGCGCAGAAAAGCCTGCTGCTGATTGAGGGCGATGCGCTCCGCCGTTGCCGTCCAGGTCAGGGAAACCAGGGTGGCGCCGAGGATGCCGAAGATGCCGAGGATGGCGGCGCTGTGCAGGATGTCCTTGTACTGCCTAATCATGTCCATCATCCCTGGCGCCAAATACCCTGGGCCGGGTGTAGTAGTCGATGGTGGGTGCGGCCATGTTCATGAGCAGTACGGCAAAGGCCACGGCATCGGGATAGCCGCCCCAGGTGCGGATGATGTAGATGATCACGCCGATGAGGAAGCCGTAGATGATACGCCCCCTGGGAGTGGTGCTGGCAGTGACCGGATCGGTGGCGATAAAGAATGCGCCCAGGATCAGCCCACCGCTGAACAGGTGAAAGGCGGGGGAAGGCATGGATTCCGGGTCGATGGCCCAGAAAATACCAGCGCTGATCAGTAGTCCGGCAATCATGGAAACCGGTATATGCCAGCTGATCACCTTGCGCCACAGCAGGAACAGCCCGCCGATAAGGAACCAGTTGCCGATCCATTCCCAGCCCCGGGCGCCAAAATCACCCCAGATGGGGTTCTGGGAAAGCTCGCTGATGGTCTTGTGCATTTCCAGCTGGGTGCGCATTTCATCCAGGGGAGTGGCGCTGGTAATGGCGTCCCAGGTCAGATTATCCGGGAGCTGGCCGCCAAAAATCACTACCAGGCTTTGCAGAAAATCCAGGGGATTCTGGTTGAGCATTTCCGGCGGTAGCCAGCGGGTCATGGACAGGGGAAAGGAAACCAGCAGCAGCACATAGGCCGCCATGGCCGGATTGAAGGGGTTGTAGCCCAGGCCGCCATACAGGTGCTTGACCATGACGATGGCGAACAGTACGCCTAAAACCGTCATCCACCAGGGGAGCAGGGGGGGCAGGGCGATGGCCAGCAGCACCGCTGTGACCACGGCGCTCAAATCCATGAGCGCGGGAGCAATGGGGCGCTTGCGCAGGTGCAGCACACCGGCTTCTGCTGCCAGAGCAGTGGCGACGGCGATGCCGATATTGATGAGTACCCCCCAGCCGAAGTAATACACCAGGGCGATGATTCCGGGAACCAGCGCCAGCAACACCTGTGCCATTAGGCGGGTGACGTTGTTGGGCAGCTGCCCGTAGGGGGAAGTGTGTACGGGAAATTCCATCAGCTCTCCTCGTTTTCCCTGGACTGTCGGGCCTTCTTCTCAGCCACGCGCTTCATGGCCGCCTCGATGGCGGATTTTTTGGGATCAGGGGAGTTGGTGGCAGTCTTTTTCTCCAGTGCTTCCTTTTTCTGGCGCAATCTTGCCTTGCGCTCCCGCTCCAGGCGTTCCAGTCTTTGCGTCCGTGCTTCATGGCGGCGGCGAGCCTTTTCGGCTTGTTGTTTTTCCTTTTCCATGGCCC
>JAJRUY010000224.1 GCA_024277555.1 Gammaproteobacteria bacterium
CGGATTTATCCTGCTGTTCATTGCCGCCGGAATTTGGAATTGGCAAGCCTTGGTCGATTTCTGATTTGCTTCTGTGGGCAACGATCTCATCCAGAAAGCGGCTGGACTGGCGCACATTGCGCGCCACCTCCGACATGCCTTTCTTACCTTTGTCCAGCTCTTCCAGCACTACCATGGGCAGAAAAATATCGTGTTCCTTGAAGCGAAACAACGCCGTGGGGTCGTGCATGAGTACGTTGGTATCCAGCACGAACAGTCTTTTTTGTTCTGAAGATTCAGCCATGGTTGATGTTATTTCTCAGGACTTTTTCAGGGATTTCAAGGTTTCCAGAACTTCAGCCACATGTCCCTTTACTGTCACTCCCCGCCATTCATGGCGCAGAACGCCCTGGTCATCGATAATAAAGGTGCTGCGTTCGATGCCGCGAACCTTCTTGCCATACATGTTTTTCATTTTGATCACATCGAAGGCGCTGCACAGGATTTCTTCCCTGTCTGCGGCCAGATGAAAAGGAAAGCCCTGCTTTGAGCGGAAGTTTTCCTGGGCCTTGAGGCTGTCCCGCGAAGCACCGAGAATGGTGGTGGACTGGCGGCGGAATTTATAAATGGCCTCCTTGAAATCCAGGCCTTCCTGGGTGCATCCGGGGGTGCTGGCTTTGGGGTAGAAATACAAAACCAGCCATTTGCCGCGATAATCTGACAGTTTGGCGGTTTTGCCGCTGGTAAGCAGCAATTCAATATCAGGAATTTTTTTGCCGACTTTGACCATGTGTATTCCCTCCATTCTTTGGCCATGGGGACAATATTATCGGCCAGCAAGTGATTTTCTTTGAGCTTTTTTCAGGTCAATAAAGCTGTTTTTTGTAGGGTTCCAGCACCGCATCCAAGTTAATGCTGTCGCAGAACTCCAGAAACTCATCCCGCAGTTCGCTGATTGCGATGCCGACGGGTATGCCTATGTTCATTTGTACGGCGAACATGGCAGTGCCGGTATGGGGCGCAGCATAACTGCTGGTGGTCAAATCCATGATGTTTATGTTTCGCTGAGAAAAAAAGTTGGCAAGTTTGTGTACGATGCCCGGGTTGTCCAGGGCAACCACTTCCACCAGATAGGGCATGGCGTCTGCACTGTTGCTGGCTCCTGTGGTTTGACGGGCGATAATGGTCAGGCCAAGATTTTTTTCCAGTTCCGGAATCTGGCTTTCCAGGCGGGCCAGCTGGTTCCAGGGGCCTTCCACCAGCAGCAAAATGGCGAACTCGCCTCCAAGCACGGTCATGCGGCTGTCGCAGATGTTGCAATCCAGCAGGAAAACAGCCTTGGACAGCTCATCAACAATGCCGGGATGGTCCTTCCCCAGCGCCGAGAGCACGAGCTGATTGTTTGGTTTATTCATAGGGTCAGAGTTTATCCTATTAGCGGGCGCATTCCAGAATAATATCAATTAATAAGTGGCCTGGGCAGGACGGGGATATGCTGATTTGGCTCGGGTTTTTTTATGTGCGGAATCCCTGGATTCCTGCTGCGTATCTACAGCTGGTAAAATCTCCGGGGCAATGGCGGGGAAATCTTCCTGTTTTCCTTGTCAGCGAAAATTGCCACAGGATAGAATACCGCTCTTGTGAGGAATATCGACATCGGTGTTCCGGGGCGAAGCGTGGAGTGAGCAATGATTCAGGGTAGTATGGTAGCACTGGTTACGCCGATGATGGCGGATGGAGCTGTCGATCAGGTTGCGCTATACAAACTGCTGGACTGGCATGTGGAGCAGGGCACGGATGCGATTGTGGTCATGGGTACCACGGGAGAGTCGGCCACTCTGGATGAAGGCGAACATTGCGAGGTGATCCGCCTGGTGGTGGAACATATCGCTGGCCGTATCCCGGTGGTGGCGGGCACCGGAGCCAATTCCACTACCGAAGCCATCAGCCTCACACGCTGTGCTTCCCGGGTCGGCGCAGATGCCTGCCTGCTGGTAACCCCATATTATAACAAGCCCACCCAGGAAGGCCTGTATCTGCACCACAAGGCAATTGCTGAAGCCGTGGACATTCCCCAGATCCTGTACAATGTGCCGGGCCGAACTGCTTGCGATATGCTCCCCGAGACTGTGGGCCGCCTGTCCAAAATCGGCAACATCGTTGGGGTGAAAGAAGCCACCGGAGACTTGAGCCGCATTTCCGCCATCCGTTCTCTGGCGGGAGAGGGTTTTGCTATTTACAGCGGGGATGATGCCACGGGTTGTGCCTCCATGCTTGCAGGCGGGAACGGTGTTATTTCGGTGACCAGCAATGTTGTGCCGGCACTGATGGCACAGTTATGTAAAGCTGCCCTTGCGGGTGATCGTGGAGCAGCAGAAGCGATTGATTCCCGGCTGGCGGCTCTGCACCGGGATCTGTTCCTGGAGTCCAACCCGATTCCGGTGAAATGGGCGCTGTCGGAAATGGGCATGATCCAGAAGGGTATCCGCCTGCCGCTTACCTGGCTGTCTGCGGAATACCACCAACCTTTGCGCCAGGCCATGAGCCAGGCGGGGCTCATCTGAGCGACAACGTAGCCATCTGTTGATGGCTGGGAAAAAACAAGTCTATGAATGTCAGTATCAAATGCTTTCTCATTCTGGTGTTGCCTTTGTTTCTGCTCGCACTGGGGGGCTGCAGTTCCACCGGGCTGGATAGTGTTCTGCCTGACAAGAAAGTAGAATACAAAAAGGAAGTCATCGCTGACAGGCATCTCGAAGTGCCTCCTGACCTCACTTCCAGCCGGATTGAGAACAGGATTCCCGGCCTGCAAGGCGGCACTACTACTTATTCCGAATACGCAGGTGTGCGCAAGGGGATGGCCGGTGCCGGCTCGCGTGCCACCAATCAAAATGTTCTGCCGGAAAATCCGGGCATCAAGGTAATGCGGGAAGGCAAGGATCGCTGGCTGGTGATCGAGGCGCCGACAGATGCAGTATGGGACAAGGTGCTGGATTTCTGGCAGGAAAACGGCATTCTGCTCGATCAGCAGGATCCTACCATCGGCGTGATGGAAACCAGCTGGCTGGAAAACAAGGCCAACGTAAGCACCGGCTTTATTACGGATTTCATCCAGGGTTTTTTTGAGGGTGCCTATGATGCAGGGATTCGGGATCGCTTCCGGATTCGCCTGGAGCGTGGCGAAGAGCCGGAAACCACCGAATTGTATCTGGTACATTTTGGCATGGAGCAGGATTTCATCACTGCTACCAACAATGAAGATGACCAGATCTACTGGAAAATCCGCCCCCGTGATCCGGGGCTGGAAGCGATCATGCTGAACAAGCTGATGGTCTATCTGGGACTGGCGGAAGCCGAAGCCAAGGCAGCCTTGACTGCCGAGAAAGAACTGGAGGGCGTAAAGTCACGCATGATCAAGGGACGTGATGGCGTGGAGCTGCTCATCTCCGAACCGTTCTCCCGCGCCTGGCGTCTGGCCGGCTTGGCACTGGATCGGGTTGGCTTCATGGTGGAAGACCGCAATCGCTCCCGCGGCATCTACTATGTCCGCTACAACGATCCCATGGCCGGGGAAAGCGAAGGCGGGTGGCTGTCCAGGCTGGCGTTCTGGCGCAGTGGCGACAAGGTGGATGAAGCAATTTTGTACCAGGTGCAACTGGAGTCCGCAGATGACGGCACCCGGCTGCGCGTGGCGGACGAACAGGGCAAGTTGCTCGATGGTGATACCGCGAAGCGCATTCTGACCTTGATCCAGGAGCAGCTGAAATAGCTGCTGCTATATCCCCCGTGCTGAAGTTTGCTTCCCTTGGCAGCGGCAGCCGGGGCAATGCCACCCTGATTCAAGCCGGGAGCACCTGCCTGCTGCTGGACAATGGTTTTTCCCTGCGCGAGCTGGGGCTGCGCATGGCGCGGCTGGATCTTCACCCGAAAGACATCGATGCAGTGCTGGTGACCCACGAACACGGTGATCACATCAAGGGGGGCGGTTCCCTGGCGCGCAAGTACCGGATGCCCGTGTGGATGACCCACGGAACCTGGCGTAACGCCCCCTGTGGGGAGGTGCCAGAATTGCGATTATTCGGCACCCATACCCCGGCTTTTACTATCGGTGATATTGAAGTGGCGCCGTTTGCCGTGCCTCATGATGCCCGCGAACCGACCCAATTTACCTTTTCCCATCAGCATCTGAAACTCGGGATCCTTACCGATGCCGGCAGCTTTACCCCCCATGTTGTTGCGGCGATTTGCGATGTGGACGCCTTGTTGCTGGAGTGTAATCATGACCTGCAAATGCTGTCTGACGGCCCCTATCCGCCACATTTGCAGCTACGGGTTGGCGGAAATTACGGGCATTTGAACAATGACCAGGCAGCGCAGCTGCTTTCGCAAATCGACCACGGGAGATTGCAGCATCTGGTGGCAGGACATCTGAGTGAAAAAAACAACTGCCCGGACCTGGTCAGGCAATCCCTGGAGGCCGTGTGCCAGACGCTATCCGGTCGTATTTCAATGCTCCACCAGGATGGCGGAGATGGCTGGTTTGCACTTACGAGTTGAATCCAAGCGCCACTATTCGCCTCAAAAGATCAAATAAATCCACTTGATTTCCCACTGCCTCGCTACGATTCCCTAACCCGCATGTTTCACCGGAATCCAGATTTTTCCCGGAGAGATTTTCGTTCAGATTGCTAGAACGGACAAAAATCGATGCCATTTATCGACTTGCGGGCCGTTCGGACAATCTGGGCGGAAAGATCCCGGGAAAAACTGGATAGTGTAGCGGGTGCAAAGTGTAACCTGGATCAATTCAACGCAAGATAATGAATTATATAGATAAACTCCGATATTTCGGGCGTTCTGGTGAAATATGCGGGCTAAGTCCGACAGGTTCCTAGTTGACGCAAGGCCCAATCGATATGCTCTTTCACCAGGGTGCTGGTTCCGGGTCGGGCACGGTGTAGTGCCGCCATAATTTCGGCTTGTGGATGGCTGTTGCCCAGGGCCACAGAGATATTGCGTTGCCAGCGCTCATGGCCGATGCGGCGTATGGGGGATCCTTCCGTGCGTTTCAGAAAGCTGCTTTCATCCCAGGAGAACAGTTCCAGCAGGCTGGCCTGATCCAGCCCCTGGCGGGGAAAAAAGTCTGTTTCCGGCGTGGGGGTGGCAAAGCGGTTCCAGGGACAGACCATCATGCAATCATCACAACCGTAGATGTGATTGCCCATTAACGGGCGCAGCTGCTCGGGAATAGATCCGGACAGCTCGATGGTCAGATAGGAAATGCAGAGCCTGGCATCGAGCTGATAGGGAGCGACAATGGC
>JAJRUY010000225.1 GCA_024277555.1 Gammaproteobacteria bacterium
CGCCCTTGCACCGATCTTGTTGCCCAGAGACGATATTTCTTCACTCATCAATAGCTTGGGCTATTGATTCGATCAGAAATTCGCCTCTGAACAACAATCCCGGCACAATCATCGGACTTCCAGGTGAAACATCCGGGCTAGCTGAACCGGAAAAACCATACCAGGCATGCCGGATATCTAAATCGGCGTTTATTCCACCCAATGGTGGTCACAACTCGCCACGGCAGTAACGGGGGACTGGCTTTCGCCACCGTACTCACCCTGATCATCACCCCTTGCATGTTGGCATTGTCGGCACGGCGCGCAGAGAAAAAATCCACTCGCAGAGACAAGTCTGCTAACCTCGGGACAGAAGCAATCAACAACGCCTGACCATTGTTCCCGTGAGCGACAAATCTCCCCTACGTCTGGTTCTCGCCCTGGTTGCGGGCATCGCCCTGCTGTTCCTTTTGCTCATGGGCATCCTGCTCACCGATACCTTGGTGAATATCTGGCACAACCTGCGCGAAGCCTCCTTGTGGCTGCAGCTCGCAGTTGCCTCCCTGCTGACGCTATTCTCCCTGTTTTCCGGTTGGCTGCTGTGGCGCATCCTGCGCCCCGGAGAACGGCTGGTGGAAACGGACGAACTGGCTCCCATCGACCGGGAAACCCTGGACAAACACCTGGAGACCGCCAGGGAACAGGGGCTGGACACCTCCACCGCAGAACAGGAGCTGCGCAAGCTGGAGCAGCGCCGCGAAGCAGGGCAGATTCATGTAGCCCTTTTCGGTGAGATCAGCAGCGGCAAGTCCAGCCTTATCAAGGCGCTGTTGCCCGAAGCCCAGGTGCATACCCACATCACCGGCGGCACCACCCAAGAGATAAACGAATATCGCTGGCGCAGCCCGGCGGGTGATGAGTTGATACTTACCGATATGCCCGGCCTGGATGAAAGCGGAGGCGGCCTGGATATCCTCGCCCGCCAAGAAGCCCTGCGGGCGCATATCGTGATCTATGTGGTGGATGGCGATCTGGCGCGCACCCAGGCGGAAGAGCTGAAGACCCTGCTGAAGCTGGAAAAACCCATCCTGGTCGCCCTGAACAAGATCGACCGCTACACTGATACCGACCTGGAACTGGTTCGCAAGCAGCTACAGGAAAAAGTGAATCAGCTGGGCAAGGCCGAGGTAGTGCCCATCAGCACGGCTGGTCGGCAGCGGGTCACCCGCATCCTTCCAGATGGCAGCGAAGAGCAGGTGGAACGGGAAACACCCCCCAGGGTCGAAGCTCTGCAACAGGCTCTGCAACGCATCATCGACAGCCACAGCAATACCCTGGAAAACCTGCGCGACAGTTCAGTGTTTGTCCTGGTCAGGCAAAAACTCAATCAAGAGCTTCAGCAGCACCGCCGGGAAAAGGCCCGGCAGATCGTTTCCGGCTATTCCAAAAAAGCCGTGGCCGGCGGCATCGCCGCCATGACGCCGGGAACCGACATCCTCATCCAGGGGTTTCTCGCCACACAAATGATCAAGGATCTGTCCAGTCTGTATGATGTGCCCGTGCGCAAGGTGGATCTGGATCTGCTCCTGGAGCTGATCCAAAAACGGGTGCGCAAGCAAACCACCCTGCTGCTGGCCATCGCCGGAAATGCTCTCAAAGCTTTTCCCGGCGTGGGCACGGTAGCAGGAGGCTTGCTGCACGCGGTCGTGTATGGTTTCCTCTTCGATGCCCTGGGAAAAAGCCTTGCCGCCTCCCTGGAGAGCCGCGGAGAACTCCATCCATTACAGGTAGCCAACCAGTTCGAGGATCAACTTGGTGAAGATATTAAAGCGTCTGCAGCGCGCTATGCCCGACTGGCTTTCCAAGAAGCCAGACACACCGGCAAAGACGGCTGACACAAGCGAAACCGATCATCTGGATCTGGCCCAGGAAAGCCTGGACGCCCTGATCAACGACCCACGGGTTCCTGATGAGGTGCGCCAATCCTTGCTACAGGACTATGAAGAAGTCCAGACCATGCTGGATCGCCTCGAGCACGGCCATCTGCATATCGCCGTATTCGGCCGGGTGAGCGTGGGCAAGTCCGCCCTGCTCAATGCCCTACTGGGCGAGAATCGTTTCAGCACCAGCCCCCTGCACGGTGAAACCACCGGGGCCGAACGCAGCCAGTGGCAGGAATATGAAGACGGCGGCGTGTTTCTCATCGACACCCCAGGCATCAACGAAGTAGACGGCGAGGCCAGGGAGCAACTGGCCCAGGAAGTGGCGGGACGCGCCGACCTGGTGCTGTTCGTGGCGGATTCGGATCTGACCGAAACCGAAACCCAGGCCCTGCGCGACATCGCCGCCCGGCACCGGCCCATCATCCTGGTGCTGAACAAGAGCGACCGCTACAGCCCGGCGGAACGCGAAGTCCTGGTCGCATCCATCAGCCGTCATGCCGAAGGCATGGTCGACCCGCACAATATCGTGCTGGCCAGCGCCGATCCGGCAGAACGGCTCGTCATTCGCGTGGATGAGTCCGGGGAAGAGCAGGAACAATGGCAGCGTCCCGCGGTGGATGTGGCGCAGGTGAAAGAACGCTTGTGGACAGTGTTGGAGGCCGAAGGAAAAACCCTGGCAGCACTCAACGCCTCCCTGTTCGCCAGCCAGCTCAGCGATCAAGTGGGTGAACGCATCCTCAAGGCCCGGCGCGAGCTGGGGCAAAAACTCATCCGCAACTACTGCACCGCCAAAGGCGTGGCCGTAGCCCTCAACCCCGTCCCTGTCGCCGACCTGGTGGCCGCCGCCGTGGTAGATGTGAGCATGATCGTGCACCTGTCCAAACTCTATGCCCTGCCCCTGACCAAGAACGAAGCCGGAGAACTGGTCAAGACCATCGGCGCGCAAATGCTGCTGCTCATGGGTACGGTATGGGCGGTACATTTCATCTCATCCGCCCTGAAGCTGGGCTCGGGCGGACTGACCACCCTCATCACCGGCGGCGCCCAAGGCGCGGTGGCCTACTACAGCACCTGGGTCGTGGGACAGGCCGCCGAACGCTACCTGGCCCAGGGAAAATCCTGGGGCGAAGGCGGACCCAAGCTGGTGGTACGGGAGATTCTCGACAACCTGGATCGGGACTCCGTCCTCCAGCAGGCGAAAGCGGATATTCGGGCCAGATTGCAAGGCGGCACATAGATTGGGTGGCAGCCGCAAGCTCCGCTACCGCTACGCTGCCAGCGCAAATGCGTTCTCTGACTTGGCAGCATCAGTGCCTGGTGTATGATCTGTTGTTCAAAATCAGCTGGGAAACCCTCAGCAGCTTCGGACTCCGTGATAAACAGTTACAG
>JAJRUY010000226.1 GCA_024277555.1 Gammaproteobacteria bacterium
AAGCAGGATTTGCCTGCATGCCAGGCGCGTTTGTGCAGGGGAACAAATTGCAGGATTTCCCCGTCTCTTCTAATCAAAAAGTGGGCGGAAACCCTGAGATGGTGGATCTCCTGAAAATATGGGTGCTGTGAAGGATCCAATCTGTTGAGAAAAAAATCCTCGATCCACGAACCGCCAAACTGCTTTGGAGGCAGGCTGATGCTGTGGATTACCAGCAAATCTATCGGGGAATCTGCTGGTCGATCATCACAATTTGGGGATGGGCAGTGACGCGTGTCGACAAGCCAGGATGGTGGTATCTTCATGGTCAGGGAGATTGCTTACGAAGAGCGGTATTTATGGGGTATAATCCTTCTGGCTCAATGGGTTGGAAAAATATTTTATATTTAACTTTAAATCAGGCTGCATTTCATCTTAAATAAAGGGTATTGAGCATTGCCTGGTCAAACCCGGAAATCAGTGTGATTTGAATCAAATGATCACTGTCCACGGTTGGATAAGTCGCAGTATTGCTGTCAAACTGGATTTTAAATGGTTTGACGAAAAATTGTTGGTTTGCAACAGGAGTAATTTGACCAGGTTCGGCTGTCCATATGTCGCAGTTTAGAAAAAATTCCCTGACGCTGGCTCAGAAGAGGCAGCTGTATTCTGAGTTCAGCGTACACCTGCAACGCTGGATGGAAGCCGGTATGGAGGGTTTTTTCGAGCATCTGGACGAGCATTTTTTCAGCCTGGCGGAACAGGCGGTTAGCGATAGCACACAGAGAAGTTACATTGATGCTATCCGGGAATTGCGGCAAAGCAAGGCAGACCTGGGTCAGGGCTATCAACAGCGTGTGATGCTTGCCTCCGAGCAGTTCTTCCTGGATTTCAAATCCTATCAGCACGAATTCCTGCGCACCCGGATACATATTGGCGAAGACCAGAACTCCATGGAATTGATTAACCAGGATGTGCTGGAGGAAGACCTGGCGGTGATGCGCGTCACCCATCATGCGGAAAACAGGCATCTTTCGAGATTGAAGGCGCTGAATGGATTGCTGGCCGGGGTGATCCCTGGCAAATCCCTGAAGCGTGCCGAGATGCCGGTATCACCAGGCATCCTGAGCAACACGCTGCAGCATGTGTTACAGGAATGGTCTGGGGATTTACAAACCAAGCTGTCCTTTTATGAAGTTTTCGGGAAATATTGCCTGTCCAGCCTGGACAAGCTGTATCCGGATTTGATTGTTGTACTTGAGAAAGCGGGACTAAGCCCCGTGCAAAAGCCGGTACGCCAGCAAAGGGAGGGGCAGAAGGCGGCCAAAATCCCGCAACGCTCTGGAAGTCTGGATGAAAGCACCCTGTTTGGCATTGTGGCGCTGGTGCGGCAGCTTCAGGAAGAACAAAAGGAATCCCTTGGTCTGCCCAGCCAGAAAATCGTCCGGCTTCCTGAAGAATGGCCCGTCGCAACCGCAGAAACAATAACTGGCGTTATCAGGATTCTGCAGTCCGAGCTTTCCACAAGTCCGCCCAGGGATATACGCCAGGCGCGGGTCACCCAGAATGCCCTGAAGGGACAGCTGATCGCTGAGCTGGGAAAGACTGCTGCCGATCAGAAAGTCCGCCTGCAGCGGCTTGACCAGCACATCATAGATGTAGTGAACATGCTGTTTGAGTATATCCTGGATGATCCGGTCATGCCGGCGCAAATGAAGGTATTGCTGGTACGCTTGCAAATGCCTGTATTGCGTATTTCCTTAGAAGACAAAACCTTCCTCACCGACCGTTCTCACCCCGTTCGGGATTTGCTCAATAACCTTGCTGCCGCAGCTGCGCGCTGGGCGGATGAGGGCGATTATGCTGGTAACAGCATTTATGGCCGTATCGAGCAGGTGGTACAGCGTATTCTGGATGATTCTGAAGGAAATGTGGATTTGTGGATAGAGGTCAACAGGGAATTTGAGGCCTATGTTCTGAACGAAGAACGTGGAGCCCGGGTGGCGGAGGAGCGTCTGTCCCAGGTGGCCAAGGGAAAAGAGCGCCTGTCACTGGCCAGGCAGGCTGTTGATGGACATCTGGCCGATCTTTTGCCGGCAGCTATTCCGGCTCCCGTCTATCAGATTATCGATGAAGTATGGCGTGACGTCATGACCTTGATTCTGTTGCGGGAAGGAGAAGACAGCAAGGAATGGAGAGAATCGGTGCAGATTCTGGAGCGATTGATTGACAGCATTATTCCCCGTGCAGATCCAGAGGAGCGGCAGGTGCAGATGGCGAAAGTCCCCGTGCTTCTGGCGGATTTGCGGCGAGGGTTTGCTTCTATTTCCTATGACAGTGGGCGCTCTTCAATGATGTTCAAACAATTGCAGCACTGCCATGTAACCAGTCTGCGGGGGCTGCATCCTGCAACCATGAAATATGAGCCGGAGGATCACGCATCGCCGACGGAAGAGAGCATCCAGAATATTCTCGACGATGAGTTTATGCGGCAGGTTAATGAGCTCAAGCAAGGGCAGTGGATAACATGGAATACTCTCGCAGGAAAGGAATTGCGTGGCAAGCTTTGCTGGCGCAGTGAGGTCACTGATCTGCTGATGTTTGTGGACTTGCGCGGCAGGCGGGTAGCGGAAATGTCCAGCAGTGAGCTGGCGGATCTTTTGCGTGGTGGACGGGCGATGGTGTTGACAAGTATCGACTGCCCCATGATCGAACGTGCGCTGGCGGCAATCTACAAGAGTCTTTCCCAGAAAGTGCCGGGGCATGTTTTGCCTGCATGATATTCGTGGCGGCTGCACAGGCCACCGCTCCCCGGGTTATTCCCCTGATATTTCTCGTTGCCCATATTGCCCCGAGAGTTGCTACAATCCCCATCCGTTTTATCGAATTGCAGTTGGTTGGAGAAATCTATGGCAGAGAAAATGACTGATTCCGGGCTGAAGTATGATGACCTGGAACAAGGAGCCGGGACAGAAGCGGTAGCCGGAACCCAGGTGACTGTGCATTACACTGGCTGGCTTGCGGACGGCAGCAAGTTCGATTCCAGTCTGGACAGAAGTCAGCCATTTCAGTTCTCCTTGGGAAAAGGCCAGGTTATTCGCGGCTGGGATGAGGGCGTACAAGGCATGAAAGTGGGTGGCAAACGCAAGCTGACCATTCCCCCCCAGTTGGGTTACGGTGCTGCGGGTGCTGGTGGTGTGATACCGCCCAATGCCACCCTGGTGTTTGAAGTGGAACTGCTGGAAGTAAATTGACACTGCCGGATCGGGAATTGATCAGGGAAGATGTGCGGCGTGCGCTGGCGGAAGACGTTGGTGATGGTGATCTGACTGCTGCGCTGATTCCCGCCGGGAATCAAATCCAGGCGCAGCTGATCTGCAGGCAACAGGCGGTACTCAGCGGCACTGCCTGGGTGGATGAAGTATTTTTCCAGGTAGACCCTTCGGTAGATCTGCAATGGCATCAGGCCGATGGCGACTCACTGCGGGAAAACAGCCCGGTGTGTGCCATTCAAGGGGCTGCGGCAAGTATACTGACCGCAGAACGGACGGCGCTGAACTTCCTGCAAACCTTGTCGGGCACGGCTACTCTCACCGCCAGCTATGTGGTGGCTGTACAGGGCAGCGCAGTAAATATTCTGGATACCCGCAAAACCCTGCCGGGCTTGCGTCTGGCGCAAAAATACGCCGTGACCTGTGGTGGTGGCGTCAATCATCGCATTGGTCTTTACGATGCAATTCTGATCAAGGAAAACCATATCGCAGCCGCCAATTCCATCCCTGCCGTGCTTGAACAGGCACGGAACCTGTTTCCCGGGGTACCCATAGAGATTGAAGTGGAAAACCTGGATGAACTGAAAATAGCGTTGAATGCGGGAGCAACCCGGGTGTTGCTGGATAACTTCGATCTGCAGCAGCTGCATGAGGCCGTGGTTATCAATCAGGGAAGAGCGAGGCTGGAAGCATCTGGCGGCGTAAGCTTGGATACTGTTCGCGCCATTGCTGAAACGGGAGTAAACGATATATCAGTTGGCGCCTTGACCAAGAACCTGCAAGCAGTAGATTTTTCTCTACTGTTTATTGATGGAACAAACTGAAGGGTGCCTCTAATAATCGTCATTCCGCATGCCGAAATCCATAAGCTCTTGAAGTCTTTAGGGAACCTTGAATAATTCGTTTTTCGTCACCCCGGCGAAAGCCGGGGTCCATATAAATCAGCAAGTTATGGATTCCGGCTTCCGCCGGAATGACGATTTTTCGAGGTGCCCTTTAGACACCGGCATTGGCAATTGCTCCTGCATTGCTCTGCCTTCACCCATCCATGGATTCGTGCGCCGGTGTGACGAAAATATAATTATTCGAGGCGACCTGAACTTTTAGACCCTTGATTGTCAAAATTTAGGGTATTTCGTCCAAAAACCGAGGAAAAACAGTAAATGAAAAAAAAGAGAATCATATTGATGTTGGTGGCGGCCGCGGTGGTGACTCAGGCACAGGCGGTAGAGCTGAAAACCTTTGATCAACGCTATAGCTACACCCTGGGCACGCGCATGGCAAAGATGCTGAAGGCACAGGGAGTCGGAGAACTTGATGGCGCGGCGTTCGGGGCAGCCGTGGCGGATGTAATCAATGGCAAGCCGCTGCAATTGACAGAAGAGGAAATGTCCGAGGTTCTGAAGCAGCGTTCGGAAAAGGCTGCCAGGGAGCGCGAAGAACAAGCCGCCAAGGCGCTGGAGAAAGCCAAGGAGTTTCTGGCAGAGAACTCCAAAAAGCCCGGTATCACCGTACTGGAAAGCGGCCTGCAATACAAAGTCATCAAAGCCGGCGCTGGTGATCCGCCAACAATTGATGATACGGTCAAGGTGCATTATGAAGGTCACACCATTGACGGCAAGAAGTTTGACAGTTCCTATGATCGTGGTAAGCCGGCGGAGTTTGCGCTCAAAGGTGTAGTGAAAGGGTTTTCCGAAGCGCTGACCCATATGCAG
>JAJRUY010000227.1 GCA_024277555.1 Gammaproteobacteria bacterium
CAAGCCGGTTCCATTTTTTCAAATCCGCCACCTTGACGCCGAATTGTTTTGCGATTGCGTACAAAGAGTCACCCTTGCGCACCTTGTAGCGTACTTTTTTTGTATTTGCAGCCGTGGTGTTGATTGCAGCAATAGTGGTGCTGCTGGACAAGGGGATCAGTAAATGCGCGCCGGCGCGTATCCGGTGATTCTTGAGGTGGTTGGCCTGCATCAATGCACGGACGCTAATACCATGTTGCCCGGCGATTTTGCCCAGGTTATCCCCCGGCTGGATATGGTAGCGGATCCATCGCATGCGTTGGTCATCAGGGAGCAGTGCGAGCTTTTTGGAAAAGCTTTCCGCCTTGTCGGCGGGCAACAGCAGATAGTGAGGGCCATGGGGATGCGTGGCCCAACGGTTGAAACCGGCATTGAGCAACAGCAATTCGTCCGTATCCATTTCCGCCAGCTTTGCGGCCACCTTGAGGTCGATCTGTTCTCCGATGTCCACCTTTACAAAGCGCAGATCGTTCTCAATCTCCGGCAAGGTCATGCCGTAACGCTCAGGATCTTCGATGATGCGCGCCAGAGCCAGCAGGCGGGGTACATACTCGCGGGTTTCCCCCGGCAGATCCAGCGACCAGAAGTCTGTGGGCTTGCCCCTGTCCTGGTTCCGCCGCATGGCCCGCGAAACCGTGCCGCCGCCAGCATTGTAACTGGCAATGGCGAGCAGCCAGTCGCCATCGAAACGCTTGTGCAGTTTTTGCAGGTAATCCAGCGCCGCATCGGTGGAGGCGTATGTGTCCCGCCTGGCGTCATACCACCAGTCCTGTTTCAGGCCAAAGTAGCGACCGGTGGCGGGCATGAACTGCCACAGGCCCGCAGCGCCGTTCCGGGAATAGGCCATAGGGCGGAAGCCACTTTCCACGCCGGGAAGCAGAGCAATTTCCGTTGGCATGCCTCGTTCCCTGACTTTCTGTAGAAAATGGTAAAGAAAGGGCTCGCCCCTTCTGAGCTGCCGGGTCAGGGAATCTCCCCTGGCGACAAAGATCTGCAGCTCCCGGTCGATGTTTTTATGCCGAATGTCCTGCAGCTGGTAGCCCCGGGTCAGGTGCTGCCACAGATTCTGGTTTTCCGGGGGAGTGGTGATTTCTTGCAGTTCGGGTGCCTCAAAAGCTTCGAGTGCTTCCTGAATCTGCATCGTGGGCGCCGGGGATGTTTCTGCAGCTGCCAGGGGCGTTTTTTTCGATGGATTGTTTACGCAGCCGGCAAGCAGAGCAAGGAAAGGCAGAAGAAGCAGAATCCGGTATGACATAATTTGTTGTACCAACACGCAAGCGGGCAATGAAATTCCATCAACTATACGAAAAACCCCGGGTTTATTCCAGAGCCGCAACCACATCGGCAGTCAGTTGTTCACAAAACAGTGTAAACGATTACAATGCCAGCATGAATGACGGTCTTGATTACAGGCAGCAGGTTGCCGCTTTGAACCAGTGGTTTGAAATGGATCTGGGGCAAACAGTTCTGGAACAGGAATCCCAGGTTTTGCAGCAGATTGCACAAAATCTGTTCGGATATTACCTCCTTGAGATCGGGTTGCTGTGCAAGCATCCTGATTACATGCAATCTTCCCCGATACGCAAATTTGTGCGGGCAGGGCCATGTCGTGATGAGAACAGCGAGCTTGTGGCATTGCCTGAACAGCTGCCTTTGGCGCAGGACTATATTGATGCCGTGGTGCTGCCCCATACCCTGGACTATGTCCTGGATCCCAGGCAGGTACTGCGGGAAGTGGAGCGCATTCTGATTCCGGAGGGCAGGGTGATTATCGCCGGCTTCAATCCATACAGCTTGTGGGGTTTGTGGCGCATGATGCCTGGCTCGGGGCGGCATCTTCCCTGGAAGGGGCATTTCATTCCCTATTCACGGTTGCAGGACTGGCTGTCCCTGCTCGGCTTTGACGTTGAGCAGACCCGAACCCTGCTGTTTCGCCCGCCGTGGAAGAAAGCCTTCCTCAGAAAGCGCTTCCCGCGCCTGGACAGGATTGGGCAACGCTTCTGGCCCTGGTTTGCGGGAGTGTATGTTGTGGTGGCGGTGAAACGTGTTTCGACCTTGACCCCGGTTGAGCCACGCTGGCGTCTGCAACGCAAATTGCGCAAGGTTGCGGTGCAGCCCATTGCAAATTGCTCACAGGACAAAGATTGAAAAATGAGTGCCAAAGAAGTGATGTTGTACACAGATGGAGCCTGCAGGGGCAACCCCGGTCCTGGTGGGTGGGGTGTGTTGCTGCGTTATGGTGATGCGGAAAAGGAATTGTGGGGCGGGGAAGATCAGACCACCAACAACCGCATGGAATTGCAGGCAGTCATCGAAGGGCTGTCCACCCTTACCCGGCCAAGCCGGGTCACAGTTGTCACCGATTCCCAATATGTAAAGAATGGCATGATGCAGTGGATCCACAACTGGAAACGCAATGGCTGGAAAACCGCAGCCAGAAAACCGGTCAAGAATGCAGATTTGTGGCAGCAACTGGATGCCCTGGTGCAGAAGCATGATGTGTGCTGGGAATGGGTCAGGGGCCATAGTGGGCATCCTGAAAACGAACGGGCCGATGAACTGGCCAATCAGGGTATAGAGGATCTGACATGAGCAGGCAGATTGTGCTGGATACGGAAACCACCGGCCTGGAGCCGGCTCAGGGGCATCGCATCATCGAAATCGGCTGTGTGGAACTGATAGAGCGCCGGGCCACCGGAAATGACTTTCATCAGTACCTGCAGCCAGACCGGGAGATTGATGCCGGCGCCGTGGAAGTACATGGTATTACCAATGAGTTTCTTGCGGACAAGCCGCGCTTTGAAGACGTGGTGCAGGATTTCATTGACTATATCCGGGGTGCGGAGCTGATTATCCACAATGCACCCTTCGATGTGGGATTCATAAATGCCGAACTGCAACGCCTGCAGGGCTGGAATGTCCTGGGCAGCTACTGTGAGATCACCGATACCCTGGTGATGGCGCGGCGCAAGCACCCGGGACAGCGCAACAGCCTGGATGCCCTGTGCGGGCGTTATGACATAGACAACTCCCAGCGGCAAAAACATGGTGCATTGCTGGATGCAGAAATCCTTGCAGAAGTGTATCTCACCATGACCGGCGGCCAGTCTGCGCTTTCCCTGGATAATGAAGGAGGGGGTGGTGGGGCTGCGGAAGCGCAACGTATTCGCCGCCTGCCCGCTGACCGTCCCGCATTGCCGGTGATCAGGGCGAGTGCGGCGGAACAGCAACAGCATCGGCAATGGTTGCAGCATCTGACAGAAACCACAGGCACAAAAGCATTGTGGCCGGATCCCTGATGCAGGTTTGTCACCAATTCGTAACAAAGCTGTGAAATAGTCAGCCACTTTATCTACATCAAAATCCGGAAACAAGAATGAGCACAACTATTGGCATCAACGGTTTTGGCCGCATGGGGCGGCTGGCATTGCGGGCAGGCTGGGGCAATGAAGATTTCAATTTCTACCAGGTGAACGAGGTCAGCTGTGATGCGGCTGGCTCGGCGCACTTGCTGAAATTCGATTCTGTGCATGGCAAATTCCGGGCAAAATGCAGTGCGGAACAGGGAATGCTGTTCGTAGACGGGCAGCGCCTGTTGTACAGCAGCAATGAAGCGATATCCGATACTGACTGGTCGAGCTGTGACCTGGTTATTGAAGCCACGGGGAAGTTCAGAACCCCGGAGCAGCTGGAAGCCTATTTTCAGCAGGGCGTGAAGAAAGTAGTAGTAGCGGCGCCGGTGGATGGGGCGCTGAATCTGGCTTATGGTGTCAATCACAACCTGTACGACGGTGAGAAACATCATTTGCTTACGGCTGCATCCTGCACCACCAATTGCCTGGCTCCCGTGGTGCAGGTGATGCAAAAGCATGTTGGCATCGTGCATGGCAGCATGACCACCATTCACGATATCACCAACACACAGACCATTGTGGACAAGGGGCATCGAGATCTACGCCGCGCCCGCGCCTGCGGGCAATCCCTGATTCCCACCAGCACCGGATCGGCCAAAGCCATCACCGCTATCTTTCCCGAGCTGAAGGGCAAGCTCAATGGTCTCGCCGTGCGGGTGCCCTTGCTCAATGCCTCCCTGGTGGATTTCGTGTTCGAGGCTTCCCGCGCCGTTACGGCAGAGGAAGTAAATGCCTATTTCAAAAAGGCGGCAAAGAAACGGCTGAAAGGAATCCTGGGTTATGAGGAGCGCCCTCTGGTGTCAGTTGACTATACCAACAATCCCCGCTCAGCCATCATCGATGCCCTGTCCACCATGGTGATTGACGATACCCAGGTCAAGGTACTCGCCTGGTATGACAATGAATGGGGTTATGTAAACCGCATGGTCGATATCGTCTCCATGGTTGCCAGGCAACTGCCAAAGGCAGATCTGCGCGAGAACTATCGTTTGTAAATAGACATGGTTTGCAGACGGGAGGTTCCGAGCAGCCAGTCCTCCCCGCCCGAAGCGCATGCTCTCAACAGGCTTTCGGGCAACCCCAATAGATCCCGCCATCATTCGTGATCAATCAGGCGAAGAGCCACAAGGCTTGCCCGGGAATGCAAGCACAGGATTTTCTGGAAACCCAGGATGGGATTGTACTAGCCCGGATATTTCACCAGGACACTGAAATAACAATATAAAATGCTGTTTTTATTAACCATTGCATCTATATTAGCAAAGTGCAATATGTTGCCGGGTGTTTGTTAAGTCCGCCTTTGCACCGATCTTGTTGACCAGAGACGATATTTCTTCACTCATCAATAGCTTGGGCTATTGATTCGATCAGAAATTCGCCTCTGAACAACAATCTCGGCACAATCATCGGACTTCCAGGTGAAACA
>JAJRUY010000228.1 GCA_024277555.1 Gammaproteobacteria bacterium
ACCAAAGATGGCAACAATGCCGTGCATATTGGCCCAATGGCAGAAGAATTTCACCAGCAATTCGGCTTCGGTGATGATGCAAGGCGCATCTCACCCATGGACACGGGAGGATTGGCGCTGGCAGGCGTTAACCCGGATGTTTCACCTGGAAGTCCGATGATTGTGCCGAGATTGTTGTTCAGAGGCGAATTTCTGATCGAATCAATAGCCCAAGCTATTAATGAGTGAAGAAATATCGTCTCTGGGCAACAAGATCGGTGCAAGGGCGGACTTAACAAATACCCGGCAACATATTGCGCTTTGCTAATATAGATATAATGGTTAATAAAAACAGCATCTTATACTGTTATTTCAGTGTCCTGGTGAAATATCCGGGTTAAAGCTCTGCAGCAAGAACTGAACAAGAGAGATGCAGAAATTGCAGAGTTGAAAGCCGCCGTAGAGCTATTGCTCAAGAAAACAAAACAATAGAAGCTCAGAAAGTATTCTCAATCACTTGAAAGCCAACAAAAGCCCCAGCCTCAGCAGGGGCTTTTGTTCACTGCCAGCATTGCAATACGGCAAAAACCAAGCTCCTATGAAGCGCTTCCATATGGCGAGTACAAAGCAACTGCACAAGGGGCTATTTTTTCTCTGTTAAGGGCACCTCGAAAAATCGTCATTCCGGCGGAAGCCGGAATCCATAACTTGCTGATTTATATAGACCCCGGCTTTCGCCGGGGTGACGAAAAACGAATTATTCGAGGTTCCCTTAAGCTATTAACCCGACACCAATATATGCCGTGTTCAGCTTATTCAGCAGGAGTTTTCACAAGCATACTGTTTGACTGAAGATAGGCAACCTTTTCTGTGAGCATCTCCATCCTGCCAGCCAGACGATCCAGCATTTCCATCTTGCGGGAAAGCTGTTTTTCCAGGCCAGCGATACGCTGATCCTGCTTGTGCATGTAGGCATAGGCAGCGCTGGCGTTGAAGCCAACAGCAGTTTTCACCAACTTGATACCCTGGTCAGCAGAGGACTCCCAGGCGCGCCCCACCATCATGCGGAAAGCCTCAGGCGTCATTTTGTCGGCGGCCACCGCAATACCGGTGCCATCATTCCTGCCTGAGGCCACGATATAGTCACCCGCTGTTACTGCGCCGGAAACCTTCACCGGCACTTGTCCCATCAGGGCAACGAGAGCGTACTGCTCAAGCTTGTCATCCGCGGGAGCATTGCCGCTAAATCCAGGTGCGGTGGAAATCACCTGCACATGATCGAAACCCTCGAGATTGCGGGACACTTTCCCGCCTGCAATACTCACGACATCGCCAGCTTCGATTGATTCGTCCAGGTTCTTGCGCGGAATCCACTCGGCAAAGTCTGCTCCACTGGTTTTGTAGACAACACCACCAGCACTGTTTCCTTCAATGGCGCCTACCGCATCTGAGGCAGTCACGCCGCCATGATAGAAGGTGACAAAATTGTCCGCAGAAGAAGCACTTACATCGTTAGGCATTGAGAGTGCCAGGACATGGGTACTGCCGATACTCTTGTTCTCTATGATTGCAACATGATTGTCAATGTCATCAACACCACCCGCAGTTGCATAGCCACGGATGGTTCCGGAAGCAAACAAGGCCACCCCTCCTCCGGTTTCAGGCGCACTTCCTTCGGGGGAGGTATTGACTGCATATACCCCGTACCCGCTGATCTGGTTGGTGGTGCCATACACGCCATAAGTCACCGCCGGAAAAGGCGGTGGCCCGGCATCTGCACGGCCATATACGCCAAAGGCTTCGAATTCGGCATCCACCGCCAGCTTGGCTTCAATCTGGTTGCTGTGAGAATTCCCCCAGAGCGCCATGTTTTCATAGGATACTCCACCCAAAACACTCGAATAATTGAGCAGCACATCAATGCCGGCACTCGTAAACCTGCCACTGGCGGATTTTAGATTGAAAAAGGTATCTTCATAGATCTTGGCCTGGCCAGTCACCTCAAACCGTGCGGGATAAGCAGCAGCAGCTTCCCGCAATACAACATCCCGCTCACCAGCAGCAGCATCCAGCACCTCGGGATGAGCCGCCAGCATGCGCCTGATCGTTTCTGGCGTCAGGGTGATTCCGGCATGATTCACCATGTTTGACAACATCCTCACATCCTCGTTTTCAGCCCCGGATTCCATGCTCTGCGCATAAAAACCAAGCACATCCTCTTCCGCAACTTCTTGGGCGACGGCTGCAGTCGCCATTGCCATTGCGGCAACCAGGGCGGGCATCATGAATCTGTTTGCGAGCAGTCCATTGGGGACATGGCCGCATTGTTTGGTTTTACAAAGCATCTTTCCTCTCCTGCATCATGGTATGAGTCGGGCAATCTTCCATCTCACGAATGCCTCAAACGTTGACAGAAGCAGCGCCAGTTTCATAAAGGGTGCTTTTAAATATAGACCATCCTTGCCTGATTACCCCGTAAAATCCGGTTTACTTGCTCTTCATCAAACGTGGCGGAAGGCATAATGCTTGGTGCCGGATCAATAAACAGGCAACCGGCACCCATGGTATGATTCGCAGGAAAATAAATAGCCGGAATCTGCCCGTGAATTCCTTACCTGCAATCAACGAATCCGAAGCCAGGCAGCTCAAGAAGCTGGGATTGGCTGTGATTCGCGTCGAAGCCGATGCCATCAGGGATCTGGAAAAACGGGTGGACGCACATTTTGTACGCGCCTGCGAGCATTTGCTGCACTGCCGGGGGCGTATCGTGGTCACGGGCATGGGCAAGTCCGGACATATCGGCAACAAGATTGCCGCCACCCTGGCCAGCACCGGCAGCCCGGCCTTTTTCATGCATCCAGGAGAAGCCAGTCATGGTGATCTGGGCATGATTACCGCCAGCGATGTGGTGCTGGCGCTGTCCAATTCCGGCGAGACGGCGGAAATCATCACCATTTTGCCCATCATCAAGCGCCTGGGCATTCCCCTGATCGGCATGACTGGCAACCCGGACTCCACCCTGTCGCGGGAGGCGGATGTCAATATCGATGTGAGTGTCACCCGTGAGGCCTGCCCTCTGGGACTGGCTCCCACTGCCAGCACCACCGCGGCACTGGCCATGGGTGATGCCCTGGCGGTGGCGCTGCTGGAAACCCGCGGCTTCACCGAGCTGGATTTTGCCCGTTCCCACCCCGGCGGCAGCCTGGGACGCAGGCTGTTGCTGCATGTGGGGGACATCATGCACAAGGGCGACAAGATTCCCCAGGTGAGTGAGCAGGCGACGATCAGTGAAGCCCTGATGGAGATGACCGCCAAAGGTCTGGGCATGACCGCAGTAGTAAGCACGGCACAAAAAATCAGTGGCGTTTTTACGGATGGCGATTTGCGCCGCACCCTGGATCGCGGCGTGGATCTGCACAGCACACCGGTTACCGAGGTCATGACCCGGGGCGGCGTCACCACCCGCAGCCAGAGCCTGGCCGCAGAAGCCCTGAAGCTTTTGGAAGACAACAAAATCAGCGGCCTGCTGGTTATCGATGACGGCAAGAATCTGATTGGCGCGCTCAACATGCACGACCTGCTCCGCGCTGGCGTGGTCTGAGAGGAAAACAAGCAATGCAGGACATCCTGGAAAAAGCAGCACAAATCAAACTGGTCATCTTCGACGTGGACGGCGTTCTTACGGATGGAAGCCTGTATCTCGGTGATGATGGACAGGAGTACAAGGCGTTCAACTCCCTGGACGGTCACGGCATGACGATGCTCCAGCAGACCGGGGTGGAGATCGGCATCATCACCGGCCGCACCTCCAAAGTGGTGGAAATCCGCATGCACAGCCTGGGGATCACTCATCTATATCAGGGTCAGCGGGACAAGCGTCCGGCCTACAAGGAACTCAAGCACCAGTTGCACCTGGAAGACAACCAGATCGCCTATGTAGGCGACGATGTGGTCGATCTGCCGGTGATGAGCCAAGTGGGACTGGCGATTGCAGTTCAGGATGCCCATGCATTTGCCAAACAGCATGCTCACTGGATCACCCCCTCCCCCGGCGGCAGGGGTGCAGCCCGGGAGGTCTGCGAGCTGATCATGGAAGCCCAGGGCAAGCTGCACTCGCATCTGGAAAGTTATCTTCAATAATGCGCACCGGGCTGCTATTGGCGCTGTTGGCGCTGTTGGGCGTCATCTTGTGGGCCTCACGCCCGGATCCTGCCATCGTTGGTGGAGAAACGGCGGACAGGGAGCAAATTCAGGACTATTTCGTATTTCAACTGGAACTGCGCCAGTTCGATGAACAGGGCAAGCTCAACCATGTATTGCAGGCACAACAGCTCAGGCACTATCTGGAATCCGGCATTACCCGCCTGCAACAACCGGAATATGTACTGTATGCCGACAAACAGCCCAATTTGCACATCCGTGCGGCAAAAGGGGAGCTTTCGCAAGATCAATCCCTGCTGCAACTCCAGGGCAAAACCATCATTGACTGGGAAGGCGATGACACCCGCCCTCCCATGCGCATCCTGACTTCCGACCTGAACATACAGCCACAACGCGAATATGCCGAAACAGCGGCGGCCGTGACTGTTACCAGCGCCGAAAACTGGATAGAATCCGTAGGTATGCAGGCCTGGATGAAAGCCCCGGGCAGAATCCGCTTTCTGGCTCAGACGAGGGCTCATTATGTTGCTCAGTAAACGCCACAGGTTTTTGATGCTGGTTGTGCTGCTTGCTGCCCCTGCGGCCGCCCTGGCGCTGCCTTCCGACAAGAATGCGCCGGTAGAAATCGAAGCCGACAGCGCCGACATCGACCAAGCCAGCCACACCACAACCTATCGTGGCAATGTAAAGATACGACAGGGATCCATGCAATTGCAGGCCAGCAAGGTGGTTATCACCTACAACAACAGGAAACCTGGAAAGCTCATCGCCACCGGCAAGCCCGCCACCTTCAAACAGCTGCCGGAAAAGGACAAACCCTGGGTGACGGGACAAGGCGAACGCATCGTCTATGACTTCAACAGCGAAGAGCTGATCCTCAACGGCAATGCGCTACTGACCCAGAACAACGACAGCTTCCGCAGCGACCGCATCGTTTACGACCGGGTCAAAGCGCAGCTCAAGGCTGGCGCCGCAGCAAAAGGCTCGGAACGGGTCAAGGTCATCATCCATCCGCAAAACGCACCATGAGCTTTCTCAGCGCCGAGGGGCTGGTAAAAAAATACCAGGGAAAAGCCGTGGTGAATGGCGTCAGCCTGCATGTGGATGAAGGCGAGGTGGTGGGGCTGCTCGGCCCCAACGGCGCAGGCAAAACCACCTGTTTTTACATGATCATGGGCCTGATTCCCGTGGATGCCGGCAGCGTCAACCTCGGCGGCAGGGATCTCACCTCGAGCCCGATGCATATCCGCGCCCGGCATGGTCTGGGCTATCTTGCCCAGGAACCATCCATTTTCCGGCGCCTGAGTGTCGAGGAAAACATCCTGGCAGTGCTGGAAATCAGCGAAAAACTGCAAAAACACGATCGTCAGGAGCGCTGCGACGAACTGCTGGCGGAATTCGGCATTTCCCATTTGCGCAAGAATCAGGCTGTCAGCCTTTCGGGAGGCGAGCGGAGGCGCCTGGAAATCGCCCGCTGCCTGGCCTCCAGGCCCAGCATCATTCTGCTGGATGAACCATTTGCGGGAGTGGATCCCATATCTGTTTCAGACATACAGCAAATTGTTGAAAACCTTGCAAAAACAGGCATCGCTATATTGATCACGGATCACAATGTACGGGAGACCCTGGGGATCTGCCAGCGTGCCTACATCGTTTCCGAAGGCGCGGTGCTGGCCCAGGGGGATCCCCAGGAAATCCTCGCCCACGAAGAGGTGCGTAGCACCTATCTGGGAGAACATTTCCGCTTATAACCTGACCTGCATCAAGCATTGGTATTTCGGAAATTGCCCCGGCTTGCGCTAAACTATAGAAAAAGGAGCCTGTTAACACACTCATGAATTCATACCTTATGCCTGGAACATATTGCGGTCGCACTGAACATACTTTCAACAATCTACTATTGGCCGCTCCCTTCGCCTTGTTTCCCGGCATGCCACAACAACAAAACAAAGGGCCATCTATCCACTAATGAAAGCCTCCCTTCAGCTCCGTCTGGGTCAAAACCTCACCATGACCCCGCAACTTCAGCAGGCGATCAAGCTGCTGCAACTTTCCACACTGGAGCTCAAACAGGAAATACAGGAAGCGCTGGAATCCAACCTCATGCTGGAAATAGAGGAGGATGGTGGCGAAGACGCATCTGCGCCCGGTGAAAAAACCGCAGTAGTCGAGGCAGCCCCCGCACGGGAAGAGGCGGAAATCCAGAGCAATACCGAAACCATCCCGGAAGAGCTGCCTGTAGATGCCAACTGGGAAGACCAGTACGACATCCCCATAACGCGCACCCAGGCAAGCAGCAACCAGGAACATACCGACTTTCTCTCCCGGGAAAGCAACACTGAAACCCTGCAGGACTACCTGCACTGGCAGCTCAACCTCACTCCTTTCAGCGAAGAAGACCGCGCCATTGCAACCGCCCTCATCGACGGCATTTCCCCGGATGGCTATCTACACGCCTCCCTGGAAGAAATTATCACCGACATGAACGATGAAGAAATCGGCATGGAAGAAGTGCTGACGGTGCTGCACCGCATTCAGCATTTCGACCCGCCTGGGGTTGCTGCACGCAATCCCCAGGAATGCCTGCTGCTGCAACTGGAACAGCTGCCGGCAAACAAAACGGTGAAAAACAAGGCCAAAAAGCTGCTGCAAGATCATTTCGATCTGCTTACCAGCAGCAATGAGCCACGCATCCGCAAGCTGCTGCGCCTGAGTCCGGAACAGGTGCAGGCGGTATTCGGCCTGATCCGTTCCCTCAATCCCCGCCCCGGCTCCAGCATTTCTCCGGCAGACACCCGCTATGTGGAACCGGACGTATTCGTGGAAAAGAAAAACGGGCGCTGGCTGGTATCCCTGAACCCCGAAGCCATGCCAAAGTTGCGGGTCAATGCCGAATACGCAGCCCTGGTCAAACGCGCAGACAGCAGCAGCGACAACACCACCCTGAAAGACCACCTGCAGGAAGCACGCTGGTTCCTGAAAAGCCTGCAAGGCCGCAACCAGACCCTGCTGAAAGTGGCCACACGCATCGTGGATGTGCAACAGGGTTTCTTCGATCACGGCGAAGAAGCGATGAAACCCCTGATCCTCAAAGATGTCGCCGAAGCGGTGGAAATGCACGAATCCACCATTTCCCGTATCACCACGGGCAAATACATGCACACCCCCAAAGGGGTGCTGGAATTCAAGTATTTCTTTTCCAGCCACATCAGCACCGACAACGGAGATCAGGCATCAGCAGTCGCCATTCGCGCCTGCATTCGCAAGATCATCCTTGCCGAAAACCCCAAAAAACCCTTGTCTGACAACAAAATCGCCACCATGTTGTCAGATGATGGCTTCAAGGTAGCGCGGCGCACCGTCGCGAAATACCGGGAAGCCATGGCAATCCCGCCATCCAACGAACGTAAACGTCTCGTTTAATCAAGGAGAACACTATGCAACTGAGCGTAACCGGTCACCACATAGAACTCACAGACGCCCTGCGCAACTATGTAGAAGAGAAGATCAAGCGCATCGAGCGTCACTTTGATCACGTCACCAATGTACATGTCATCCTCAGCGTGGAAAAACACATGCAAAAGGCGGAAGCAACCGTGCATGTCAGTGGCGCAGATGTTTTTGCAGAAGCAAGTGAAGAGGATTTGTATGCAGCCATTGACGGCCTGGTGGACAAGCTTGACCGGCAGATTCTCAAACACAAGGAAAAGATCCAGAAGCGCGCCCGCGGCAATGGCGGTGTCAGAGCCATGCTGGCCGAAATGCCGGAATAACCCGGAACCTGCATCAGGAAAACCTGCTGCATTCAACCCAACCTGCTGGAATCTCCCGAAGCACTGCTTATTAGCGCCCGGGAGATTCCCGGAAAACATACAAGCATCATGTTACCTGAAGATTTGTTGCAGCCGGACCAGATCAAGCTGTCGAGTACTGCATCGAGCAAAAAGCGTGCTCTGGAAACCGTAGCCGAGCTGCTCGCAGCCGGAACCAACACCCCCAGCGCAGAAACCGTCTACGAAAAACTGTTGGATCGGGAGCGCCTGGGCAGCACCGGCATGAACCATGGCATTGCCCTGCCCCATGCCCGCATCAAGGGCATCAGCAAGCCTACCGGCGCCTTACTGCATCTGGCGGTGGGCATTGACTTTGACTCCCTGGACGGCAAGCCGGTGGATCTGATATTCGGCCTGCTGGTTCCCGAACAGGCAACCCAGGCCCATCTGGAACTACTCGCAGAGCTGGCTCGGCTGTTCAACAATCCCCAGCTGTGCGCCCAGATACGCCGCGCCACCAGCGAAGAGCAGGTATTGCAGCTGCTAAACCCGCCCCCCCTGGCTGATGCAGCATCAGATCACAGTTAACGACCTGATCGACGCCCTCCAGGAGCGTCTCAGACTACGCCTTCTGGCGGGTAAAAAAGGCCTGGGAAATGTAATTTTTGATGCCAAAATCGAAAAATCCGACCCCATCATCGCCGGCCCGCTGAACTATATTCACCCAAGCCCGGTGCAAATCATCGGCCCCAAGGAAAAAAAATACCTCACCAGCCTCAGCAAAGATGACCAGCATGCTGCGCTGATGCGCCTGTTCTCTGCCAAACCCGCCGCCATATTACTGAGCAACAGGCTCAAATCCATCAAGGCCCTGGAAGACCTGGCGGAAAAACACAATACGCCCCTGCTGGCCTCCTCCCTCAAGGATGCACAGGTGCTGGACAATCTTCAGTACTATGCAGCCCGCTTCTTCGCCAGAAAAACCACCCTGCACGGCGTGTTCCTGGAAGTGCTGGGCATGGGCGTGCTGCTCACCGGACATTCTGCCGTGGGCAAGAGCGAGCTGGCTCTGGAGCTGATCATTCGCGGCCACCGCCTGATTGCCGATGATGTCACGGAATTTCGCCGTATCGCCCCGGATATCGTCAGCGGCAGCTGCCCGCCCCTGTTGCGGGAGTTCCTCGAAGTACGCGGGCTGGGCATTCTGAACATCCCCGCCATGTTCGGCGACAGCGCTACCAAGCACAACAAATACCTGCATTTTATCGTGCACCTCAAGCGCATGAAGCTGCAGGAAATTGCAGACATGGAACGCCTGCGCGGCGTTGGCCGCTATCGCAACGTGCTGGGGGTGGAAATACCGGAAATCACTGTGCCCGTAGCACCGGGCCGCAATCTGGCAATCCTGGTGGAAACCGCAGTCCGCAACCACATCCTGAAACTGAAGGGCTATGATGCTGCCGAGATATTCATCCAGCGGCAGCAGCAGGCCATCGAAGAAGGCAGCTCATGAGCATTGGGATTTTGCTGATCACCCACCCCGGCATTGGCGAAACACTGCTGAAAAACGCCTGTGACCTCGTTGGCTCCTGCCCCTTGCGCATTCAATGCCTGGATATCCCCCTCGAAGGCGACACCAACGACCTGCAGCAGCTCGCCTGCCGGTCGGCGCAGGATCTGGACGACGGCAGCGGCGTACTGGTGCTCACCGATGCATTTGGTGCCACCCCCAGCAACATCGCCTGCCAGCTTACCGGCGAACTGCAGGCGAACGTGGTTTCCGGCCTGAACCTGCCCATGCTGATCCGGGTGTTCAACTATGCCAGTGACGACCTGCAGGCTCTGACCCACAAAGCCGCCGACGGTGGCATGCGCGGCATTCAGGTCGCCCGGGCAAAAGGAGCTTGCTGATGGAATCTGCACAGATCATCGTTCTCAACAAACTCGGATTGCACGCCCGCGCCGCAGCCAAACTGGTGGGCACCGCCAGCGGATTCTCGGCGGAAGTCTATCTCGAGAAGGAAGACAACCGCATCAACGGCAAAAGCATCATGGGAGTGATGATGCTTGCTGCCAGCCAGGGGACGGAAATCACCATCATTACCGATGGGAAGGATGAAAAGGAAGCCCTGGAGGCGCTGGTCAAGCTGGTTCGAAACGGATTTGGAGAAGAGCAATGACGCTGGCAATCCAGGGCATCGGGGTCGATACCAATATCAGCACCGCCATCGGCAAGGTGCTGATGCTCGCCCGGGGAAGCATCCAGGCCAAACCCGGCATGGTTCCACACAACGAAATAGAGGCGGAAATCGAGCGCTTTTTCCGCGCCGTGACACAGGCGGCAGAACAACTGCGGGATGTGCGCAAACAGATTCCCAAAGACACCCCTGCCGATATTCTCGAGTTCATAGATACCCATCTGCTGATGCTGGAGGACAAAGCCATCTCCGAGGCCCCGGCTCAGACCATCCGCGATGAAGGCTGCTCCGCAGAGTGGGCGCTACAGCTGCGTCGCGATCAGATGATGAAGGTATTCGAAGACATGGAAGACGCCTACCTGCGCACCCGCAAGGATGACCTGGATCATGTGGTCAATCGTATTCTGCACATATTGCAGGGCGGGAAAAACAGCGATCCCACAGAAATATCCGGGCATATCATCGTCTCGGAAGATCTTACTCCGGCAGATGTCATCATGCTGCATCACCGCGGTGCGACAGGGTTTGTCACCGAGTATGGCAGCCCCATGTCGCACACGGCCATTCTTGCCCGCAGCCTGGGTATTCCCGCCGTGGTTGGCGCCCACGGCGCTACCAGCCAGCTAAATTCAGGGGAACTGGTTGTCATCGACGCCCGGCATGGCAGTGTGCTGGCAGATTGTGACGACAACTGTCTGCTGTTTTTCCGCCAGCGGCTGGAACAGGAACAGGCACGCCGACATGCCCTACACAATCTCAAAGATGCACCAGCGGTTTCGCTGGACGGGCAGGAAATCGAGCTACTGGCCAACATTGAACTCCCAGAAGACACGGCAACCGCCATCGAAGGCGGCTGCCGCGGCGTGGGCCTGTATCGTACCGAATTTCTGTACATGAACCGGGACGAGCTGCCTACCGAGGAAGAGCATTTCCTGGCATACAAACAGGTGGTCGAAGGCATGCGGGAACAGTCTGTCATCATCCGCACCCTTGATCTGGGGGCAGACAAGCAATGCGAGCACCAGCCACAGCCTTCTTCCTGCACCAACCCTGCACTGGGCCTGCGCGCCATTCGTCTGTGCCTGAAGGAAACCGGCATCTTCCGCGTGCAGGTTCGCGCCATCCTGCGAGCCTCCGCATTGGGAAACGTGCGCCTGATGATCCCCATGCTCACCAATTTGTGGGAGGCCAGACAGGCCAGGCAAATCATCGATGAAGAATTGCAGTCGCTGCTGTATCAGGGCATCGAGGTCAACCCGCAGATCCCGGTGGGAGCCATGATTGAAACCCCGGCCGCTGCGCTGACTGCTGAAAGCTTTGCTCGGATATTCGACTTCCTGTCAATCGGCACCAACGATCTTATCCAGTACACCCTGGCGGTGGATCGTGCAGACGACGGAGTCAATCACCTGTATGACGCCCTGCACCCCGCAGTCATCATGCTTATACAACAGGTAGTGCAGGCTGGCATCACCACGGGCAAGCAAGTTGCCATGTGCGGTGAAATGGCGGGTACGCCAAAATACATTCCCCTGTTGCTGGGCATGGGCCTGAAGAGTCTGAGCATGCACCCGGCATCTCTGCCGGAAGCCAAGCAATTGATCCGCAGCCTGAACATCACACACCTGGAACAAAAAACGGCGCTGATCCTGCAAAACCTGCTGCACGAGGATCTGGAAAAAGCCTTGCAGGAGCTGGGGGCGGATCAACCCGCCATCTGAGCTATCCTCCGGATGGGAGCTCCGGCAACCGGGTCTCCCGGCGGGTAAACAGCCCCGGCACAGCGGCCGCTGTAGAATTCAGCCAGCTTGCATCATAACGGTGAGATGAGCGGCCATAGTCTTCGATGATCTGCCGTACATAGCCACGGGTTTCCCGAAATGGCGGTACTCCCCGGTACTGCAGCACC
>JAJRUY010000229.1 GCA_024277555.1 Gammaproteobacteria bacterium
AAGTGCGCGCCAGCGTGAAGCGCCTGCTGACCCTCCTGGAACCGGCGCTGATCGTTGGTCTGGGGCTGATTGTCGCCGGTATTATTGTGTCCATCATGCTGGCCATCCTTGGCGCCAATGACCTGGCCATGTAGGAGCCGGGAATGGCAGATACAGGGAATCTTGAACAATTCAATTTTCGTCACTCTGGCGATAGTTGGAGTCAAGACAACCCGGTGACGATGGATTCCGGACTCGGCAATTGCTCCTGCATTGCCCTACATCCATCCATGGGTTCGTGCGCAGAAGCATGATTTTTCGAGATGCCCTGCAGGTGAAATGTAAATGGAGAAAAAAAGTAGTATGAAAACCAAGATATATCGTAGTAACGCAGGTTTCACCCTGCTTGAATTGCTGGTGGTGCTGGCGATCCTGGCCATGCTTGCAGGTCTGGTCGGGCCCAGGGTCATGGATCAGTTTGGCAAGGGCAAGCAAGATGCGGTAGTGGCTCAGATCGGCAGCCTCAAGGGTGCGCTGGATCTGTACCGGCTGGATGCCGGGCGTTATCCCCAGTCTCTGGAAGAACTGACCAAAGGCGTTAACGGTGGCAAGCCGGTGCTGAACAAACTGCCCAAGGATCCCTGGGGAAACCCCTATCAATATCGTTTCCCCGGTGAACATGGTGATTTTGATATCGTTTCCTATGGCGCTGATGGCAGCCCCGGCGGTGAGGGTGAGAGCAAGGACATCACCAGCTGGCAATAGCTTTTTGCACACCAGGGGCTTTACCCTGCTGGAGCTGATCGTGGTCATGGCATTGATGGCCATCCTGATGACCTTGGTGCCGCCCATGATCTCCAGCGCCTTGCCGGGCACCCAGCTCAAATCCGCCTCCCGGGAGCTGGCAGCGGGGCTGCGCTTCGCCCGCAATCATGCCCTCACTGCCCGGGAAGAATCCACTCTGACCCTGAACGTGGAGAAGCACAGTTTTGAGGTCACGGGCAGAAACAAAAGCTATTCCATTCCTGATAAGCTGAAGATTGAATTGCTCACCGCAGAAAGTGAAACCCGTGGTGAGAGCATCGGCGCCATCCGCTTTTTCCCCGATGGCGGCTCCACTGGCGGGCGCATTACCCTCAGCTATGGCGAGCGCGCCTTTGGCATAGACGTAGACTGGCTTACCGGCAAGGTGCGCATCCTGGATGTGGAGCCGGAAAGTTGATGCGGAATCAACGCGGCTTTTCCCTGCTGGAAGTGCTGGTGGCCTTCGCCATCCTTGCCATGTCCCTGGGCGTCTTGTATCAGGCCTTTGGCGGCAGCCTGAGAAACCTGTCGGTAGCCGGCGAATACACCAGCGCCATGATCATCGCCGAATCCAAGCTGGCGGAAGTGGCTGACCAGGTGCCCCTGCGCCCGGGTAGTGAACAAGGTGAGGAAAACGGTTTTCGCTGGAAGGTGGACGTGTTGCACTACGAAGAGCTGGAAGATCCACCCCGGAGCTTCAAGCCCTACCGGCTGCATGTGGAAGTCAGCTGGGGGCAGGGGCGTCGCTATGTTCTCGACACCTTGCGCTTGAGCGACAAATGATGTGCGTTGTAGAAAAACGCCGCAATCGTGGTTTCACCCTGCTGGAAATGATCATTTCCCTGGCCCTGATCGGCTTGATGATGCTGTTGCTGTTCGGTGCCCTGCGTTTTGCCGGAAAGGCCTGGGATGCCAGCGAGACCCGGCTGGAGCGTGACACCAGCATCAGTATGGTGTGGCAATATCTGTCAGACCGTTTCCGCCAGGCCAGAGCCTTGAACAGCCATGTGGAATCGGAAGGCGGTAATGTGTTCTTTTTCAAGGGCAACCGCCGAGCCGTGGAGTTTGTCAGTCCCATGCCTGCCCACCTGGGCAGTGGCGGTCTGTACATCATCCGCCTGCAACAAGGTTCGCGGGACGGCAAGAAGCAGCTGGTGCTGCGTCGCTGGCTGTATCATCCTGAAGTGCTTTCCGGCAAAGCCGGGCTGCCCCAATGGCGCCCCCTGTCGGGGCCAGCGGTGTTTCGGGGTGAGAGAGAAAAGCCGGAGCTGCGCGCCTGGTACAGTGAATCCGTGCTTGTCGATGAAATTGAAAGCCTGAACTTTTCCTATTACGGGGTGGAGAACAAGGGGGATGATTTTGCCAGCTGGACCGATGGTTGGGACGACCATCCCTTCCTGCCCATGCTGGTACGCATGCAGATCAAGGATGCAAAGGGTGCGTGGCCGGAAATGACCTTTGAGCTGCCGGGGTACTGAAATGATGCTGCCTGTGCGACAAAAGGGAATCGCCCTGGTGCTGGTGTTGTGGGTAATCGTGCTGCTTAGCGTCATCGCCGGATCCATGTCCATGGTGCAACGCACCGGGGTTGCCATGACCAGCAACATCCGCCAGGAGCGCGAGGGAAGGGCGCTGGTCAGCGCCGGGATAAATTTCATGATGCTGATGCTCGAAAGGCGTGCTCGCTCCCGTGAGGACAACCCCTGGCCGGTGGACGGGCGCTTGCACCCATGGACTTTTGCTGGCAACACCATCTGGATCGGCGCCATGCCGGAAAATGCGCGTATCGATCTCAATCAGGTGGATACGCAGATGCTGCAAAGCCTGCTGGAATCATTCGGGCTGGAAGAAGAGCAGGCAATGGCGGTGCGGGATGCGATTCTGGACTGGCGTGATCCCGACAGCGCCACCCATGCCCAGGGAGCAGAAGACCGTGAATACCGCGCCCTGGGGCGGCCCATTGGCGCCCGTGACGGTATGTTTCTGTCTATTGAGGAATTGCAGCAGGTCGCAGGAATCACTCCCGAGCTGTACAAAAAGCTGGCCGGGGCATTGACCGTGGATGCGCGGCAACGTACAGTCAATCCCGCATTTGCATCCAGAGAAGTATTGCTGGCCATGCCCGGCGTAACGCCGCTGCAGGTCGATCAATATCTGCTCGAGCGCCAACAGGCGCTGGAGCAGGGTCTGCCTGTTCCCGCTCCGGGGTTTGGCGGCGCCTTTTTGAAGGCGGGCAAGGGTACGCGCTTTCGGCTGGTTGCCGAAGTGGATCTTCCTGGTGGAGGAAAAGCCCAGGGAGAAATGGTTGTTGGTATCGAATCCAAGACACGCAAAGGTTATATGTTGTTACAGAAAAAATTCGGCAAACTTCAGTCCCTGGGGCGGGTAGCGCTCCAGCAGGAACAAGGTTGAAGATGGTCATGGGTTTTTCCGGTCTGACCAGGCTGCGCTTGTGGCGCAAGCGTTTGCTCACCTGTCTGCCTGCAACGCTGGCTGAGAGTATTGCTTCTGGCGTTACCCCCTATATCCTGGAAATAGAGGGAGAGCGCGCCCGGCTGTATCGTGGCGGCAAGAAACTGGGTGAAATCCTTTTGGGCAGTGCAGTTGTTGATCCCGCCGTCACTGCCCTGCTCAAGCCCCATGAGCATCCGCTGACGGTTTTGCTGCCCGCAGACTGGATGCTGACCCGCACAATTTCCCTGCCCGCGGCAGCCCAGGAGAATCTGCGCCAGGTAATCAGCTTCGAACTGGATCGTTTTACCCCGTTTTCCGCTGAACAGGTGTATTTCGACTTTCATCTCAACACCCCCGGGGAGAGTGCGGACATGCTTCCGGTGGCGGTGGCGCTGGTGCCGCGCAAACGGGTGGATGACTGGTTAAGCGCCCTGCGTTCGGCGGGCATAGCGGTAGACAGTCTCAGTGCTGCCGGGCTGTGGGAAGAAGCAAACCTGTTGCCGCCGGAGCTACGCCCCGGGCTGAATCTGAAGCGCCTGGCCCAGCGTATGGCGCCGGTGGCCCTGATAATCGTGCTGCTGGGAGCCGCGATGGCATTGCCCTTGTGGCAAAAGCGCGAAATTGCCATCTCCCTGCAATCCACAGAGGCAGCTCTGCGCGGCAAGGCTGGCAAAGTCATGGAATTGCGCGAGCGGGTGGACAAGGAGATCGAGGCTCTGGAGACGATTCGTGACCAGTGGCAGGCATCCCCGCCGGTACTGGATGTATTGCAGGTATTGACCAATTTGCTGCCGGACGATACCTCACTGCAGCGTATGGAAGTAAAGGGCAACACATTGACCATCAACGGCACTTCCAGCTCAGCATCTTCGTTGATCGGTTTGTTGCAGAATTCTCCTGCTTTTGATGCGCCGCATTTTCTTTCTCCGGTGACACAGCAGCGTGGCCGTGAAGTATTCAATCTTTCTGCCCAGATCAAGATGCCGTTCCCCCGTGATCTGGCCGGTGGCGTTACATCCCCTGCCGGGGAACAGGCGCAATCACCTGCGTCGCCTGCGGAAACAACCGCAGTTTCCCCGGCACAGCAGCGGGAAGAGGGTAAATCTCTTGCGTCAAAGCCTGCCGCCATGCCTGCCGATAGTGGAAAGGCGCCCAAGCCAGTGCAACCGGCAGCCCCTGCTGCGCCACTGCCGGTAGTTGACTATAAAGCGGATATGGAGCGGGTTGCACCCCGGCCAAATGCTTCCGCCATGCCGCCGCAGCGCATTATTTCGGGGGCGGGTGGATAATGAACCTGCGAACCGATAACGGGAAATGTGTATTGCTGCTGGGTGCCCTGTTCCTGGCTGTGGTGCTTGTTCTGGCCATGATTTTTCTGCCCTGGTGGTACAGGATGCAGTTTTATGATGCTGCCGCCAGCCAGTCGGCAGATCGCATCGAGCGCTACCAGCGCCTTCTCGACAGCCGTCCCTTGCTGGAAAAGCGCCTCAAGGCGCTGCGCCAGGATTTGCGTAAACGCAACTACTTTATCGCTGCAGCGAATCCGGAACTGGCAGCGGCAGAGCTGCAAAACCGGGTAAAGAAAATCATCACCGGGGCAGGGGGGAAACTGATCAGCACCCAAAAACTGGATGCAGACAAGGATGGCGATACCCAGGAAATCAAGATCAAGGTGCGTATGAAAGGGGATGTGGAGGCCTTGGCCAAAGTGTTATACGAGCTGGAAGCGCAGTTGCCCATCATCATGGTGCAGGACATCTCCATACGCAGCCGCCGCACGGTCAAGGGGCGGCGCCAGAACCGTGTGGAAGGCTATGAGCTGGATGTCAGCTTCGGTCTTGTAGGGTATCTCCCGGGAGGGGAGAAATGAAAAAGCTGTGGCTGACGCTGGCCATGTTGCTGCTTGGTTTTCTTGCCTGGCGCTGGCATTTCCCGCCGCAAGCCCCGCAGTTTGCCGCACATTCTGCCCGGGAGCAGGGTGAGGAGCAGATCAAAACCCTGTTGGACAGCATGGACAGAGTTTCCGGTTTTCCGCCGCAAGAGGTGTATCAGGTGATTGCTGAACGCCCGCTGTTTTTTAACAAGCGCCGTCCGCCACCTCCCTATGTGCCCACGCCGCCAGGCGCAAAGCCAACCATCAAGCCGCCGCGCAAGGTAGGCAAACCAAGGGTGCAGCTCAGCGCCATCGTCATCGTTGGCGAGCAGAAATATGCGCTGGTAAGGGGGGGCAGGCAAAAAGGCTCCCGGCGGGTGCGTGTCGGTGAAGAAGTGGATGGGTGGAAGGTAGCCAGCATCGGCGCCGATCGGCTGGTGCTGAGCAACGGCGGCGAAACCGAGGAACTGCTGCTGCGGAACTATCGGCCGGTAATGCCGGTCAAATCCGTGCCCAAGCCGCCAGCCGTCGTAAGGAAAAACAATGATGCAGTCAAGGCCGCGCCCAAGCCTGCACCCAAGCCCTAGCCCGCATTTCTCACCGGATCGGACGACATTTCAGGAAAATGACCGATGATTCATACTGTTACCAATAGTCAAATGGCAATCCGTATTTTCAGACTGTCTTGTTCGGGTTTGTGTCCAATCCGGCTGCGTATTTTGCCCGATCCTCCTCAAACCATAGTCACTGCTATGCTTTTCGGATGATCGAACAAACTGCTTTGCCGGATCGACCGGAATTCCCGAGCCCCGGTGAGAAATGCGGGCTAGTACACCGCAGGAACACTGTGTTTCAGCCGTGGGGCGGTATGTGCTACCATCTCGCGCTTATTAAATAAGGAAGTGAACATTGAATAACGCCGTGTCCATCCAACATTTTATTGGCCGAGGGTTGTTGCTCGTACTGGTGGCGCTATTACTCAGCGCCTGTCA
>JAJRUY010000230.1 GCA_024277555.1 Gammaproteobacteria bacterium
AAGGTTTTGAACAAGGCGCATGCCACAGCAAAAGGCGTCCAGGTTCACGCAGAAAAGAGCCGGAAAGAACATGGCATCTTGAAAATGGAACTTGAGGCCAGGCAGAAATATTCAGAAAAGCAGGCAAAAAAAGCGGCGAAGCAGGTTGTCAAGGACGCCAAAAAAGCAGAAAAAAAGAAAAAGGCCAAGGCTATGGAGACGATGGAAAAAAAGGCCTTTTCCGATGCCAGGGAAGCAAAGGAGAAAAATAACAATAAATCTCCGGGAAAGCCGGCCAGCAAGGGCAAGTCAAGCAAAGCGAAGTTGACCCTGAAAAAGCTGAAAAGGAAAAAGCAGCGCCACGGAAAAAAGTAGCGCCCACCCCGCTGGCTGGTTGAATCTCTTTTGATGGGGCAGCTTTGCCAGGAATGGCTATAATACGCGCATGTTTTATCCTTTATCAGTCTGGGTCGGCCTGCGCTATACCCGTGCCGAACGTCGGAATCATTTCATTTCCTTCATCTCTTTTATTTCTACCATGGGAATCACCCTGGGGGTGATCGTGTTGATCACCGTGTTGTCGGTGATGAACGGATTCCACAAAGAAGTTCGCGAGCGCATTCTTGGCATGGCTTCCCATGCGGACATCAATGCCGTTGCCGGGGGCGGCATGAAAGACTGGCGGCAGGCGCTAGAGCAAGCCAGGCAACACCCGAGAGTCGTGGGAGCCGCCCCTTATGTGGAAGTCATGTCCATGCTGGTGCATGGCAAACAGGTCAGCGGTGCCCTGGTTCGCGGGGTGCTTAAAGACATGGAGCCGGAAGTCGTGGATGTGGGGCAGCATATGGAAGCGGGGTCTCTGGATGATCTGGTGCCGGGAAGCTTCAATATTATCCTGGGCAGAGAGCTGGCCTACGCCCTGCGGGTTGCAGTGGGGGATAAAATCACCATGCTGGTGCCCAAGTTCACATCTACCCCTGCTGGCACCATGCCAAGAACGAAACGCTTTGTGGTTAGCGGGATTTTTAGCGTTGGCATGGGGGAATATGATCGTGGCATAGCCATGGTCAACATGCAGGATCTGGCAAAACTGCTGCGCATGGGAGATGCGGTAACCGGCATTCGTCTCAAACTGGATGATCTGTATGCGGCAACCCGGGTTTCCAGGGAGCTGGCATTGCAGTTCAAAGGCCTGTTTCGTGTTTCTGACTGGACTGATCAACACCGCAACTTCTTTTCCGCCCTGAAAATGGAGAAGCGCATGATGGGCCTGCTGCTGTTTTTTATTGTGGTAATCGCTGCCTTCAATATCGTTGCCACTCTGGTGATGGTGGTGGTGGACAAACGGGCGGATATCGCGATTCTCAAGACCTTTGGCGCATCGCCCCGGCAGATTATGTACATCTTCATTGTACAGGGATCTGTAATCGGCTTCGTGGGAACGATTATTGGTGTGGTGCTGGGAGTGCTGCTGGCGATCAATGTGGAACAGGTGGTGGGATGGATCGAATCCCTGTTCAATGTGCAGTTTATTGATCCCAGCGTGTATTACATCAGCATGTTGCCATCCGATTTGCGTTGGGAAGATGTACTGCTGGTCGGTGCCGGATCTTTCCTCTGCAGCTTCCTCATGACGCTCTATCCCGCCTGGAATGCATACCGTACCTTGCCCGCAGAGGCATTGCGCTATGAGTAATCCGGTGCTGGAAAGCCAGGGACTGTGCCGTACCTTCACCACCGGGCCGGCAGAAGTGCAGGTGCTGCGCGGGGTGGATCTGGCGGTGCAGCCGGGAGAGCAAATCGGCATTCTGGGCGCTTCCGGTTCTGGCAAGAGTACCCTGTTGCATTGCCTTGGTGGACTGGATGATCCGGATGAGGGGGAGGTGCTGCTCAACGGTGAGCAGTTCAGCAGTTTGCCAGAGTCCCGGCGATGCCGCTTGCGCAATCAACACCTTGGTTTTATTTACCAATTCCATCATCTGCTGGCGGAGTTTACCGCACTGGAGAACGTCGCCATGCCGCTGTTGCTTCGCAGAATGCCCATTGCAGAAGCAACAGAACTGGCTCGGGAAATGCTGGTGAACGTGGGGCTGGAAAACCGCATTGCCCATAAGCCCTCTGAGCTTTCCGGAGGCGAGCGTCAGCGCACCGCAGTTGCCCGGGCTCTGGTTTCAAAGCCTGCTTGCGTTCTGGCAGATGAGCCTACGGGCAACCTGGATCCAAAAACCGCGTCCGGAATCTATGATCTGATGCTGGAGTTGAACCGGGAGCAGGGAACCAGTTTTATCATCGTCACCCATGACTCTGGTCTGGCAGAATGCATGGATCGGGTATTTCAGCTGGAAGATGGCTTGTTGCGCAGCTGCTGACGTTTCTTATGTTGCAAGATGATATGCCAGCGCCAGTAGATGCGTATGGCTGTGTATCCTGCCGCTGCCAATACAATCCCGACAACAATGGAGCCAAGGTATAGAGGTTGCCAGATCTCTCCCATGCTGTGGGTGAACCATTCCAGCGACATTTCCACATCCTTCAATGGTTGTTGGGGCAGCAGCCAGGCTCCAATCAGATAATTGAAATAAAAAATTGGTGGTATGGTGAATGGGTTGGTTACCCATACCAGAGCGACGGAAACCGGCAGATTTGCCCGCGCAAGGATTGCTGTGGCGGCTGCGGCGATCATTTGCAGCGGCATGGGGATCATGGCCCAGAACAAACCAATGGCGAAAGCACCAGATACTGAACGCCGGTTCAGATGCCACAGATTCTGGTCGAGCAAATACCTGCCAAAAACCCGCATGTGCTTGTGCTCACGCAGTTTTTTGGGGTCTGGTGTGTATCGTCTGAATATACGTCGTGGCATGAAAGAAGCGCTGTAAAACTCACGCGAATTGAATGGTTCATTCAAGCATGATCTGAATGACTTGACCAGTGTAATTCAACATTGCATGCTGTGGGGGGCTCTGATCAAGCCGTCAACCCGGCGCGCACGACTCCAGGAATGGA
>JAJRUY010000231.1 GCA_024277555.1 Gammaproteobacteria bacterium
ATGACCTGTCCTCGGCAACTGCTCCTGCGTTGCTCTACCTCCTGCATCCATGCAGTCGTCTCAATTATGGCTCTGTGATGGATGTACCCATCTCATCATAATCCACGTCTTTGAGATGGGCAGGTCAAAACATCATGTCTAGCGTGCTTCTATATGAATACTCCATCCCCCATCAAGTCGGCCAGCATCCAGCCCGGTATCGTCGTGTAATAACAGTTTCCATTCGCCATTGGGGTTGCTTCCGTTCAGGGTGTCCATCCTGGAGCCATAGGGGCTTGGTGGGGCCGGTTCGGGAAATGCTGTAGAGCCATTGTTTGTTGGCAGGTAGGTGCCGCTTGCAACCGGTAAGGTGAGCATGCTGCCTGCGCTATCATCAAAGGTCAGGTCGATGCCGGCAATGCTGGCATTGCCGCCAACATCGGCCAGCAGCAATACCGACTGACCCTGTGGGCCAAGCAGCAGTATGTCGATGTCAGAAAGATAAGTGTGCTGCAGGTCATGTAGGGTAACAGTCACCCTAGACACGCTCCCATTCATTCCGGATACGGAAATCGTCGATGGATAAGGCAGGAAAGGGGCGGCTGAAGTGCCCACGACCAGAGGAGTGATGTTGCTGCCGTCAAAGACCGAATAGGTTCCCACAGAGAAAATGCCGTTGATGGAATACCCAGGCCCCAGGGTTATGTCTGGAGAATAAAAGCCCACACGGGAGCCAGTGGCAGTGCTGCCGTCTGCGGCAATAATGCTGGTGGTTGCGATGCAGTCCAGATTGGCGCCGGACTCGAAAGACATGCCGGTCAGGTCAACTACAGTGCCAGAGCAGGTTTCATTGTCTTCGATATTTACCACTGTAGTGCTGGGCGTGCCCAGTACTGCCCCACCAGTTGGTGTGGAAAGGCTGACTTTGAAGTGCTGCGCGCCTTCAATGGTGGTATCGTCGAGAATAGTGATGGTGCAGCTTTTATCAGCTGTCTCTCCATCTGCCCAGTTCAGGCTCATGGTCGATGCGGAAAAGTCACTGCTGGCGATGGCGGAGATGTTGGAAGCTGTGCAATTTGTAGATACGGCTCCGGTGTTGCCTCCCGTGCGCCGGACAGCGATATCGATACTGCCGGCGCCTTCATCAACATAGAGTGCAGAGGTGCTGAAGCGCAATACGCCATTGGTTGAGCTGACCATACTCAGATCCACAGTCATGGTGGTTCCGCTGGCGCTGATGCTGGTGGCGCTGAAGTCACTGGCGGTGCCGTTATGCCAGTTGCTCGAAGGCATGGAGGTGGTGGAAAAGCCGCTGATGGAATTGGCGTAAAGGTCGCCGCCATCGCCCCGGTTGGCCTTGTTTTCAAGGTGCCACTGGTTGTCGGATTGCACCAGGGAAACCCGGTAGTGCTGAATGGAACAATCAGCCGGGGGAATACATTCGTTGGCGTTGTCACGATTGTTGCCGCTCGCCTTGGCTTCATCAATATGCCAGATGGCAAGGCCGGAGCCGGGCAGGCCGATATCAAAGCCGCTCTGGTGGCGGTTTTCGATCAGGAAGTACTCTCCAGCCGCTGGCAAGGGTGATCCATCGCCAGCTTGGTATACGTCTGCTGCGACTGCTGCGGCATCGATGGTTTCTGCCGTCAGGGCGCCGGTTACAGGTGTTGGCGCCACCCAGCCAAGAAAGTATTTGCTCCATGCAGACATGTGTGCGGGTCTATCCCCCGGCCTTGTGCTCTTGTTCCAGGAGCCTCCCGCCATCAATGCCCAGTTGCCAAGTCCGTTGGAGGAGTTGTCGGTGTCGTACAAATCGGGCAAGCCGAGAATATGGGCATATTCATGGGCAAAAACACCGATGGTTTGTTGTCCGCCAAACAGTATTTCAGGCTGTAGAATATAGTCGTTGACCTTGATGAAGCCGCCAGTGGTGCAGGAATCATCAGTTGTATATTCACCTGCGCCACCGGCCCCCCATGCGTTTGCTGCGCTCAGGCTCCAGCGGTGAGACCAGATATCGGTATCGGAGCCGCCAGCTTCTTCACCTGTGCCCTGATGAATGACTGCAACCACATCGACATAGCAATCGCCATCAGCATCATATTGAGAAAAGTCGATGGCGGGGTCTGCTGCGCTGACGGCTTCTTCCACCAGCAGGCCGGGACGGGAGTCATTATTATCGGCATCATTTTCGCCGTAATAATCATGGGTGTTTGCCGCAGTGTACCAGCCTGATACCATCCCGCTGATGGTGAACTGGTTATAGGACACTTTTTCAAAATAGTCTTTTAAGGTATAGCCTCCGGTTCCCGAAAACAGCAGAGAGTCGAAATCAGGTGCCGAGTAGGTTGTACTGGTGTCGCTATAGTTGATCATCAGCACTGGCAATTTGCCGATATTTGCAATAGAAGTGATTTGCTGTGGCCACGGGGGTTTATTGCTGGTGGCAAGTGTGGATTTTTGCAGGGCGTTTGCACTGGTGCTGCCGGATGGCCGCAAATGCTTGTCAATTTCCTTGCCGGACTGGTAGACGGGGCTGAATGTTCTGCCTTTTAGTGCAGCACTGGATGTATCTGCGGCTTGCGCCGCTGTGGAAGATGCGATCAGCCGACCGTTGGCATCACGCCTTGCGTAGAACCAGGTTTTTTGGTTCTGGTCGTAAATGATGGAATAGCCGGTAATTGTTTCCCAGCCCCTCGCCCATTCATCTCCCCATTGTCGTGCCACAATAAATGTGCCATCTGCCTGCTCAAGTCTGTACTCACCAGGGGCAGCAGGTACGGCCTGAGCCAATTCCGCAGCCACCAGCAATATCCCGCCGATGGAAATAAAAGCCCTGGTTTTCCATAAATATGCGCAAGAATTCATGATGCCATGGTCTTCCCTGTCAATTCCTTTTGATCGATGGTGTTATCAGGTTGCCTGATGCCGGCTTTTTCAAGGGTGCTCTGATCACGCCATCGCCCCTGGAGTCGTGTGGACGCAAATGGATTTAATCAGAGCTTCCTTAACCGCCCTCAAAATAATCAAGCAACCGAGAAAGCGATTGGGGAAGAAGCGTAGCAACGATTGTCTTGTTATAAAAGGATTTTTTGAAGGGGGATAGCAGTTTGTTTGATCGCCAGAAAAGCGTAGCAGTAGCTATGGTTTGAGGAGGATCGGGCAAAAGTCGATGCCATTCATTGGCTTGCAGGCTGTTCGGGCAATCTGGGCGGAAACATCCCGGGAAAAACTGGATAGCGTGACGGGTACAAAGTGTAACCTGGCCCAATTCAACGCAAGATAATGAATAATATAGATAAACACCAGCATCCCGAGCGTTCTGGTGAAACATCCGGGTTAGCTGCTTGTGCGGTCGAGAGAGGATGGCTTTCGGGAATACAGCCGGGAAATCAGCAGGTAGGCAACAATACCCGCGGCATCTGCAAACATGTCGAGAAAGGAGAAATAACGGCCAGGCACAAAATATTGCAGGCACTCCAGTGCAATGCCATACATGAGCAGCGGCAGGCCATGGCGCCAGCCAAAGATCTTCCCGGGCCAGCTGGCGTGGGTGAGAAAGGCCAGCAGAACAAAAGCCAGGATGTGACCAAGTTTGTCGTTCACGGACTGCTGCAGCAGATCGGGAACCGGGGTCAGAGCCATGTAGGTGATGATTAGCAGGGACAGGCTCAATACAAGCCTTGCTCCCAATCGATGGCGATGGCTGGCCGGGATCGAAAGCCTGCCGGGATTGTGGTTGTCCGGTTGCAAATGCTAGCTAGGCCTTTTGTTCCCGGGCGATGGCGCGGTAGGCGATGTCCTTGCGGTACTGCATGTTATTCCAGTGAATTTTTTCCGCCAGGGCATAGGCCTTTGCTTGTGCCTCGGTAACGGTATCGCCAAGGGCTGTGGCGCAAAGTACGCGCCCGCCGACGGTGACGATTTTGCCGTCTTGCTCCATGGTGCCGGCATGGAAGACCTTGGCATCCGGCATATCCTCTTCCGGCAGCCCTGCGATGGTGTCGCCAGTTTCATAGTTGCCGGGATAGCCACCAGCGGCAAGTACCACGCCCACGGCGGCCCGCTGATCCCATTCGACTTTTTCTTCATCCAGCTTTTCTTCCAGGGCGGCTAGGCAATGGGCAACCAGGTCGGATTGCATGCGCATCATGATGGGCTGGGCTTCGGGGTCGCCAAAGCGGCAGTTGAACTCGATGACTCTGGGGTTGCCTTCTGTATCGATCATCAACCCGGCATAGAGAAAGCCGGTATAGGGTGTGCCTTCTGCGGCCATGCCCGCGATCGTGGGGTGGATTACCTGTTCCATGATTTTCTGGTGGACTTCTTCCGTGACCACGGGAGCCGGGGAATAGGCACCCATGCCGCCGGTGTTGGGGCCGGTATCACCATCGTGGGCGGCTTTGTGATCCTGGGAGCTGGCCATGGTCAGCACATGTCTGCCATCGGCCATGACGATGAAGCTGGCTTCCTCGCCGTTCAGGAATTCCTCTATCACCACCTGGTGACCAGCCTCGCCGAAGCTGTTGCCAGCCAGCATGTCACGCACCGTGTCTTCAGCGGTTTTCATGTCGTGGGCGAGGATCACGCCCTTGCCGGCAGCCAGGCCGTCGGCCTTGATGACTATGGGCGCGCCCATTTTGTACAGGTATTCCAGAGCTTCGTCCACGTCACTGAAGCTGCCATAGGCGGCCGTGGGGATCTCGTGGCGGGCTAGAAAATCCTTGGCGAAGGCCTTGGAGCCTTCCAGCCGTGCCACGCGCCTGGTGGGGCCGAAGCATTTCAGGCCGGCAGCGGTGAATATATCTACTATGCCTGCAACCAGGGGCTGTTCCGGCCCGACGATGGTCAGGCCGATGTTCTTCTGCAGGGCGAAGTCGCGCAGAGCCTTGGGGTCGTCTGCGGCTATGTCCACGTTTCTGACCTTTTCTTCCCGGGCCGTGCCAGCGTTGCCGGGTGCCACATAGATCTTTTCTGCCAGGGGAGATTGGGCTGCTTTCCAGGCCAGGGCGTGCTCCCTGCCGCCGCCGCCAACGATGAGAATGTTCATGCTGCCCTCCTCCTCAGTGCCTGAAATGACGCATGCCGGTGAACATCATGCTCATGCCGTGCTCGTCGGCAGCAGCGATGACCTCTTCGTCGCGCATGGATCCTCCGGGCTGGATTACGGCGACAATGCCGGCTTCTGCGGCAGCATCGATGCCGTCCCTGAAGGGGAAGAAGGCATCGGATGCCATTACCGAGCCTCTTACCTCCAGTCCTGCATGTTCGGCCTTGATCCCGGCAATGCGTGCGGAGTTGATACGGCTCATTTGCCCGGCGCCCACGCCGATGGTCATGTTGCTCCTGGCATAGACGATGGCGTTGGATTTTACGAATTTCGCCACCCGCCAGCTGAACATCAGGTCGGTTATTTCCTGCTCTGTGGGCTGGCGCTGGCTCACCACTTTGAGTTCGTTGAACAGGGAAAGATCCGCATCCTGCACCAGCAGCCCGCCGTTGACTCGCTTGAAATCGAGGCGCTGCACCGGGTCTTGGTTCCACTGGCCGCATTCAAGCAGGCGCACGTTTTTCTTGGCGGCGACTACTTCGGCGGCATCGGCTGAAATGCTGGGTGCGATAATGACTTCCACGAACTGCCGTTCCACGATGGCCTGGGCTGTCTGGGCATCCAGTTCGCCGTTGAAGGCGATGATGCCGCCAAAGGCTGATTCCGGGTCGGCGGCATAGGCTTTGTCATAGGCTGCCAGCAGGTTCTCGCCGATGGCCACGCCACAGGGGTTGGCGTGCTTGACAATGACGCAGGCAGGGCTTTCACCAAACTGCTTCACACATTCCAGGGCGGCGTCGGTGTCGCTGATGTTGTTGTAGGACAGTTCCTTGCCCTGGAGCTGCCGTGCGGTGGCGATGCAGGCTCCGGTAACATCGTTCTCGCGGAAAAAGGCAGCCTTCTGGTGCGGGTTTTCGCCGTAGCGCATGGCCTGCACCTGGCGGTATTGCAGGTTGATGGTGTTGGGGAAGTCCTGCCTGCTGCCATCCGTGTGAATGGTGCCGAGGTAATTGGCGATAGCGCCATCATAGCGGGCGGTGTGTTCAAAGGTCTTTACCGCCAGCTGGAAACGGAAGTCGTCGCTCAGGGTGTTGCCGTTGTGCTTCATTTCCGAAAGAATCATGGCATAGTCAGCAGGATCCACCACCACGGCCACATCCCGGTGGTTCTTGGCGGC
>JAJRUY010000232.1 GCA_024277555.1 Gammaproteobacteria bacterium
TAAACAATGTACCGGGGTTTTCCGTGCATGAGCATTATTTCATGCCGGGATTTCCGGACATGGCGCACCCCATGGGACAGTGGGTGCTGAATCATTATTATAAGCCGGACAGTCAGCCGCAGCGGGAGCTGTCTCTGCGTGTGTTTGGTGCATCAGAAAATGATCTGATGCCAATCCTGGAAAAAATGACCCGGAACTGGCCGCAACTGAAGCTGTTCAGCCTGCCGCGTATGGGAGAAAAATCTTTTGTTGAGCTGGGATTTCGGGGGCACAAGGAGATGGTAAAGGAGGCTTTCCAGTGCCTGCAGCAGGAACTGAAGCAGGCGGGCATGAAATACTCATCCGGTTAGCCTGCAAGTTTCACCGGAATCCAGATTTTTCCCGAAGAGATTTTCGTTCAGATTGTTCGAGCGGGCAAAAGTCAATGTTATTCATCGGCTTGCAGGCCGTTCGGGCAATCTGGGCGGAAACATCCAGGGAAAAACTGGATAGCGTGACGGGTACAAAGTGCAACCTGGCTCAATTCAACGCAAGATAATGAAAAATACAGATAAACACCGGTATTCCGAGAGTTCTGGTGAAATATGCGGGCTAGTTGGGATCTGGGCACCTCGAAAAATCGTCATTCCGGCGGAAGCCGGAATCCATAACTTGCTAATTTATATGGATCCCGGCTTTCGCCGGGGTGACGAAAAACGAATTATTCGAGGTTCCCATCTGTTTTCCAGGATGGTCGTTTGCGGGTATGTCCGGCCTGCTGCAGGCGATCCAGATAATCTGTCCAGTACAGAGCCTGCTTGCGTCCCAGGTCATGCAGGTAGGCCCAGTCGAAGAGGCCGGAGTTGTGTCCGTCATCAAAGAAGATCTTGATCGCGTACTGACCCACAGGCTTGACGTCGGTGATGTTTACATCCTGTTTGTCCAGCTGCAGCTTTGCGCCTTGGCCCCAGTGTCCGCGTACTTCGGCGGAAGGTGAATACACCCGCAGCAGTTCTGCCGGATAAGTGAAGCTGATGCCGTCATCAAAGCGGATTTCCAGGGTGTGGGAGCGGGTGTGTACCGTGATATCAACTGGTTTTGGTGTATCAGTCATTTACCCATCCTCCAAGGTGGCGTTGCGCCAGCTTCGTCAGCATCTGGATGTGTGCTTCGGAATCGTTCAGGCAGGGAATGTATTCATAGCGATCACCTCCCGCCTGTAAAAACACTTTCCGGTTCTCCATGGCGATTTCCTCCAGAGTTTCCAGGCAGTCGGAAGCGAAGCCAGGGCAGATTACCTGTACATGCTTGCAGCCTGCGCTTGCCAGATCTTGCAGGGTGTCGGTGGTGGCTGGTTGCAACCAGGGATCTTTTCCCAGACGTGACTGGTATGTCATATGCCATTGCGCAACGCCAAGATCCAATTCCTTTGTTAGCGCTTTGGTGGTTGCTTCACACTGACGGGGGTAAGGGTCGCCGGCATCTGCATAGCGTTGTGGCAGGCCATGATAAGAGAGGATCAGTTTTTCCGGTCTGCCGTGCTGCTGCTGAAATGATTGTACGCTGGTCGCCAGCGCCTGGATGTAAGCGGGGTCGTCGAAATACTGGTTGAGCAGGCGCAGTTCGGGAATCACACGCCAGGTTTTCAATTCCGTAACCACGGCATCGAAAGTTGAGGCCGTTGTGGTGGCGGAATATTGGGGATACAGGGGAAAGACCAGAATGCGCTGGCAGCCCTGGTCGCGCAACTGCTCCAGCCCGTGCTTGATGGAGGGATTGCCGTAGCGCATGGCCGCAACAACGGAAATGCTGTTGCCCAGTTCCTTCTGCAAGGCCTGTGCCTGCTTGAGAGTATGGACAAGCAGGGGAGAGCCCTGTTCTGTCCAGATTTTCCGGTAGGCTTTGGCTGAGCGTGCCGGGCGGGTGTTGAGAACAATGCCATGCAGGATGAGCCACCACCGGGCACGGGGCATTTCCACCACCCGTGGATCCCAGAGGAATTCACTCAAATAGCGCTTTACATCCTTGGGTGAGGGGGAATCCGGGGTGCCAAGGTTGACCAGCAGGATACCGGCACTGCAGTTGCTTTCGGGTTTTGTCATGTAGGTGATGATCTCAAGAGTAGCTCAGAAAATAGCCTGCGGAATCCAGGTATTTTGCTTCACGCTCCAGCTCGGCTGTAGTGAGGGGATGCTCCTCCAGCCATCCTGCCGGGAAAGAAAGGATAATGTTGTTCTTCTCCGCCATGATGCCCAGCTGGGGCTTGCGCTGGGGGCTGCGGCCGCGGTGCAGCAAGACAGACAGGCGCAGCAGGATGGCAAGACGCTTGCCTGGTTCACGCAGTTCCTTCCCCAGTTCCTCGAACTGTGATGAGGGAAACTTGCGCCGGTGGGCGCGCACCAGTATTGCCAGCATGCCCTGTGACTGACGGGAAAATCCCGCCAGATCGGCATTGGCGAGAATATAGGCACCGTGTTTATGGTAACCACCATGGGAAATGGCGACCCCGATTTCGTGGAGAACCGCACTCCATTGCAACAGTAGATGCAGATCCGGGTTGTCCAGCCTCCAGGTATCTGCTACCTGCTCCAGCAGCAGCATGGCGGTTTCCGA
>JAJRUY010000233.1 GCA_024277555.1 Gammaproteobacteria bacterium
AATCTGGCGTTGGGAATGTTGACGGTGATTATTTCCACTGGTGGGGTTTACTGGAATCTTGCAGCCCTGACGGAATAAAATAAGGCACAAAATAAAAAAGCCCACCGAAGACCGGTGGGCTAAATCTGACAATAGTCAGGAGGAGTGAGAACATTCTGGATAACTTTAAACTTATCCATAAGGTTTTGTTTCCAAGACCTTGAAACGCAGTGTACTCGTTTTGCAGGTTTGTATATTGATCTGGCTCAAATAAAATACCATATTTTTACAAAGGAATTAATTTTTTCAGGAAATTGTGGCTGATGACGGACAGGATTCAGCTTACACCGTATTTTTCCCGGTAATCCTGGATGGCGGACAGCTGTTGCGGTGCACCGCCTTTTTCCGCCAGGAAGGTCACCAGATCATCGAGTTGCACGATGCTGGCTACCGGAATGTTGTAGTCGCGCTCCACTTCCTGGATGGCCGACAGCTCTCCCTGCCCTTTTTCCTGGCGATCCAGCGCGATGATCACGCCTGCGGGATGGGCTCCCTGCTGCTGGATGATGTGCATGGATTCGCGCACGGAAGTGCCGGCAGATATCACATCGTCTATGATGAGGATCCTGCCCTCCAGGGCATGCCCGACGATTACCCCGCCCTCGCCGTGATCCTTGGCCTCCTTGCGGTTGAAAGCATAGGCAATGTCTTTTCCGTGTTGATCGTACAGCGCCGCTGCGGTAACTGCCGCCAGGGGAATGCCCTTGTAGGCCGGGCCATAGAGCACATCGAATTCGATGCCGGAATCCACAATGGCTTGTGCGTAATATTTTCCCAGACGAGCCAGGGCCGCCCCGGTATTGAACAGGCCGGCGTTGAAGAAGTAGGGGCTGATGCGCCCGGACTTGAGGGTAAATTCGCCAAAGCGCAACACGCCCACATCCAGGGAAAATTCGAGAAATTCTTTTTGGTAGTCCTGCATTTTGGTGGCTTTCCTGTCGAAGTTTATGGGCGCATGGTATCAGGAGTATAATCCGCAGTCATGCGTGTGATCTCTGTCAATGTAAACGGCATTCGTGCCGCCGCCCGCAAGGGTTTTTTCCACTGGCTGCGCCGGCAGCAGGCGGATGTGGTCTGCCTGCAGGAACTCAAGGCCCAGGCGCATCAGATCACCGACAAACAGTTCTGGCCTCCCAGCTTTCATTGTTTCTATCATCCCGCCGAGCGCAAGGGTTACAGCGGCGTGGGCATCTATTGTCGCAAGGAGCCGGAATCCGTGGTGGAAGGTATCGGCTGGGACTGGTTCGATGCGGAAGGCCGCTGGATCGAGGCAAGGTACAAGAATTTGAGCGTCATTTCCCTGTATATGCCATCCGGTTCCCACAGCGAGGAGCGCCAGGAGATCAAGTTCCGGGTGATGGAAAAGCTGCTGCCTTATCTGATAGAACTGCGCAAGAGTGGGCGGGAGTACATCATCTGCGGTGACTGGAACATCGCCCACAAGGCCATCGACCTGAAGAACTGGCGCTCCAACCAGAAGAACTCCGGCTTTCTGCCCGAAGAGCGTGCCTGGATGGATGAGCTGTTCGGCCCGGCGGGTTTCGTGGATGCCTTCCGGGTGGTGAATCAGGAGCCGGAACAATATACCTGGTGGTCCAACCGCGGGCGGGCCTGGGAGAAGAACGTGGGCTGGCGCATCGATTATCAGGTTATTACCCCCGGTTTGCAGGGCAGGGTGCTGTCCGCCTCCATCTACAAGCGCAAGCGCTTCTCCGATCATGCGCCCCTGATCATGGATTATGATCTTGCACTCTGATTCCTGGAGCAGGCGCTGGCTGGACAGTCTCAGGATCTACGGCCATCCCAAGGTGCGGGTGATGCTGTTTCTGGGATTTTCCTCCGGGCTGCCGCTGTTGCTGGTGTTCGGTACCCTGTCCGTATGGCTGCGTGAAGCTGGCGTCAGCCGTGCCACTATCGGTTTTGTCAGCTGGGTAGCCCTGGCCTATGCCTTCAAGTGGGTGTGGTCGCCCCTGGTGGACAAGCTGCCTTTGCCTGTTCTGAGCAAAAAACTGGGTCGCCGCCGTGCCTGGCTTCTGTTTGCGCAGCTGGTCATTATTGCCGGATTATTGGGCATGGCCTTGAGCAATCCGGCGGAAAATCTGACCGGGCTGGTGTGGTTTGCGGTGCTGGTGGCCTTTGCCTCGGCAACCCAGGATATCGCCATCGACGCTTTTCGTATCGAAAGCGCGGAAAGCTCGAAACAGGCGGCCTTGGCAGCCGCCTATATGGTGGGTTATCGCCTGGCCATGATTCTTTCCTCTGCCGGAGTGCTGTGGATTGCCGCCTGGGTGCAGCCTGCGGATGTGAAATACGATCTCAATGCCTGGGCTGTGGCCTATATGGTGATGGCTGCAGCCATGCTGATCGGGCTGATTACGACCCTGGTCGTGGCAGAGCCGAAGGTGGTGTTGCAGGAGAACGCGGTAGAGGAGGCTGGCGCACGGCGCATCCACCGCATGTCCGGGCTGCCATCCTGGATGCTGAAGGTGCTGGACTGGTTGTGGCGGGCGGTGATCAGCCCCTTCGCCGACTTCATTCGCCGTTACCGCTGGCAGGCGGTGCTGTTGCTGGCATTGATCGCAAGCTATCGCATTTCTGACATCGTGCTGGGGGTGATCGCCAACGTGTTCTACATCGACATGGGGTTCACCAAGACCCAGATCGCCGATGTGACCAAGGTATTTGGCATCATCATGACCCTGCTGGGCGCGGTACTGGGCGGGGTGCTGGTTACCCGCTTTGGTGTCATGCGCATCCTGTTTCTGGGCGCCTTGCTGGCGGCGGGTACCAACATCCTGTTTTCCCTGCTGGCCCAGGCCGGGCCGGAAGTTGGCATGCTGATGCTGGTAGTGGCTGCGGATAATCTAAGCGCTGGCCTGGCGACAGCAGCTTTCGTGGCCTATCTTTCCGGGTTGACCAATGTGTCTTATTCTGCAACTCAGTATGCCCTGTTCAGCTCGGTGATGCTGCTGTTTCCTAAGTTCATTGGTGGTTTCTCCGGGGTGATGGTGGAAAACATAAATTATTCCGGCTTCTTCATGCTCACCGCCGCCATGGGATTGCCGGTGCTGGTGCTGGTTGCCCTGGCCTGGCGCTATGTGCCGGTAAACGGAGAACGCAGAAATGATTGACCTGAATCTGGCAGGCGCCTTTCTTGTTGGCCTGCTGGGCGGAGTGCATTGCCTGGGTATGTGCGGCGGCATCGTCGGGGCGCTTACCCTGGGGCAGCCACAGCAGGATGCAGCCACCCCCGGTTTCTGGAAGCTGCAACTGGGCTACAACGCAGGAAGGATGCTCAGCTATGCTCTGGCCGGGATGATCGCTGGCGGCCTGGGATTGCTGCTGGCCCAAGCCGGACCCCTGCACTATACCCAGCAGATCCTCAGCATTGTGGCCGGGTTGTTCATGATCATGATGGGCCTGTATCTGGGGGGGTGGTGGATGGGGCTTTCCCGGGTGGAAAAAGCCGGCAGCCTGGTCTGGAAGCGCATCGAGCCTCTGGGCCGCAAGCTGCTGCCCGTGCGCTCGCCGGGTCAGGCCTTCCTGCTGGGCATGGTCTGGGGCTGGCTGCCCTGTGGTCTGGTGTACAGTGTATTGATCTGGGCCTTGTCGGCGGGAGGCATGGCGGAGGGCGCCCTGCTCATGGGGGCGTTTGGCCTGGGCACTTTGCCTAACCTTTTGCTCATGGGGGCGGCGGCTGGCTGGATGGGCAGCCTGCTGCGCAAGCCAGTTGCCCGCAAGATTGCCGGTGGATTGGTGATTCTGTTTGGCGTGATGATGCTGATGCAGCTGCGGCCTGCCGTATAACCTGAATCTGTTGGTTCCGGGGTGTGGTTCAATACATCCGGTGCCGGAACAGCCACCCTGCTGCCGCCAGGGACACCACGCCGATAATGGCCATGGGCCAGTACTGATCCATGAGCAAGGCGTAGCCGTCGCCTTCCAGAAACACTCCGCGCACGATCACCAGGAAATAGCGCAGGGGATCCAGATAGGTTAGATACTGCACCGCTTCGGGCATGTTGGCGATGG
>JAJRUY010000234.1 GCA_024277555.1 Gammaproteobacteria bacterium
AACTGCACCCGCAAACCCTGGCGCTGCTGCAACAATTGCAGGAGCCTTTGAAAGTCACTGCCTTCGTGCCTGACCATCCCCTGCAACGCGCAGCAATCACCACCCTGCTGGACAAATACCGTCAACACCACCCCCAGCTGGCGCTGGAATTCATCGACCCCAGCCAGCAGCCGGAGCTGGCCAGAAGCCTGGAGATACAGCACACACCCCAGTTGCTGCTGGAATATACCGGCAGACAGGAGCGCATCATCACCGTCAACGAGCAAGTTCTGACAGCAGCCATCGCCCGCCTGAACCTGGACGTGCAAGGTTGGATCGCCGGCATCCAGGGGCATGGCGAAGCATCCCTTACGGGCAACAGAAACCATGATCTGGGCAGCTTTGGTCGGCTGCTGGAAGAAAAATCCTACAAGATCATCAATCTGGAACTGAGCAGCACCGGCCAGATACCGCAGAATGTACAACTGCTGGTTCTGGCGGCGCCCGCAACCCCCCTGACGGATGACGAAACAGCTATCGTCATGAATTATCTGGAACAGGGTGGCTCCCTGCTGTGGCTTGCAGACGGCAAGATTCCCCGCCCCCTGGCTGATTATCTCGGCATCAGCTTTCTCCCCGGGATCATTGTGGATGCAGCCGCAGCAGATCTGGGCATGGACAGCCCCGCCATTGCCGTCGGCAAAGCAACAAAAACCTCTCCTCTGGAAAAATTCCTGACGGCGCCAGTGTTCCTGCCCCATGCCCGCGCCCCCGAGATCATGGCCGGCAAATGGGCAGCTGTCCCGCTGCTGCAAACCGGCTCGCGCAGCTGGAATGAAACCGGCCAGCTTCAGGGCAGCATCGCCCGCGATCCACAATCCGGAGAGCTGCGAGGACCACTGAATCTGGCTCTGGCGCTGCACCGCAACCGCGCAGATGGCAAGGAGCAGAGGGTTATCGTCATTGGCGATAACGACTTTCTCAGCAACAGCTTTATCGGCAACGGCGCCAACCTGGATTTCGGTCTGGCGCTGGTACACTGGCTCACCGGCAACCACCGGCTCATGCATATTCCTGAATTTACGCCGATGGATCGGCAATTGCACTGGCGCCCCGCCACCATCGCCTGGGTGGCGGCTGTTTTCATGTTCGGCATCCCCCTGCTGCTGACAGCGACCGGCCTGTTCATAGGCTGGCGGCGGAAACAGGCATGAGTCTGGTTGTTCGCGCCAACTGGCTGCTGCTGGCTGTTGCCGGGCTGTTGGGAATCATCATCTATACAGATTCACGGCAAGCACAAGAAAACCACACCCCGATCACCAGGCTGGATAGCAGTCAAATCAGCCGTATTCTCATCAAGCACGATGATACCGTGATCGCCCGGCTCCAGCGCCAGGAAGACGACTGGATAGACCTTGCTTCAGATAGTCCACCGGCAAACCGGGAATGGATCAACAAACTGCTGCACATCGCCCAACTGCCCAGCCTGCATCACTTTCCTGTTGCTGATCTTGATCTGGTAAGATTTGGTCTGCAACCACCACGCTACCAACTGCAGCTGGATGGGCAAATCATCCGTTTTGGCGATATCGATCCGGCCAGCGGGCTGCGTTATGTACAGGTAGGGCAAACCATTCACTTGATCAGCGACGGCTACAGCCATTACCTTTCCACGAATCAATCTCCCTGATCCATGCCTGAACTTCCGGAAGTAGAGACCACCCGCCGCGGCATCCAACCCCATGTCCAGGGAAAAACCGTAACCGGGGTGCTCATCCGCCAGCCCCGGCTGCGCTGGCTGGTTCCCGAAGAATTGCCACAACTGCTCAAGCGCCGCAAACTCAAGCACATCGAGCGCCGGGGAAAATACCTGCTGCTACATTTCAGCAATGGCTGCCTGCTGCTGCATCTGGGCATGTCCGGCAGTCTGCGCATCCTGCCCACCTCCACCCCCGCCGGGAAGCACGATCATTTCGATCTGGTATTCGGGCAGCAATGCCTGCGACTGCATGATCCCCGGCGTTTTGGCGCGGTGCTCTGGAGCGATGGCTGCGTGGAGCAGCACCCGCTGCTGAAAAATCTCGGGCCAGAACCCCTGTCAGACTGCTTCCATGGAGCGCACCTGTTCCGCCATTCCCGCAACAGGCGCGTGGCGGTCAAGCAGTTCATCATGGATAGCAAGGTGGTAGTGGGAGTGGGAAACATCTATGCCAGTGAAGCCCTGTTCCAGGCAGGCATCTCGCCCAACCGCAACTGCGGACGCATCTCTGCCCGGCGTTATGAAAAACTGGCATTGGCGATCAAGGAAATACTGGCCACCGCCATCGAATGTGGCGGTACTACCTTACAGGATTTTGTCCAGGCGGATGGCAACCCCGGTTACTTTGCCCAGGAATTGCAGGTGTACGGCCGCGAGGGAGAACCCTGTCTGGTTTGCGGCAAAGCCATTCAGCGGAAAACCCTGGGACAGCGCTCCAGCTATTATTGCAGCCATTGCCAAAAACATTGATCCGGGAGACTCAACCCAGCAGGTAGATCAGCCCCAAAGTCACCACCGCGACCATCAGGCTTTGCAGACCACTCCAGAGCCAGAAAGTGCCACCAACACGACCAAGAAAAACGCCAAAAAGAAACAGGATCACCAGTGCAACAGCCATCGCCGTGGGCAAAGGCCCGAACACCAGTATCATGCCACCATGCGCCAACCACAAAGGCATCATGATGATCAGAGCGGTCAGCAGCGGGGACAGGCCATTCACCAGCGCAACCAGCCAGGGGATCCATGTGGCCACCTGGGCATGATGACTCTCATCCAGTGAACTCACCATTGCCTTTTCCAGTTGCGCCAGGGCGCGGCGCTGCTCTGCCGCTTCGCTGATGTAGGCACTGGACAGACCACTCATGCCCAGAG
>JAJRUY010000235.1 GCA_024277555.1 Gammaproteobacteria bacterium
AAGGCGAATGGGTGAAGATGTGCATGCAGTGCGGCGCATGCTCCGGCTCCTGCCCCCTGGGCAAGCACTGGGCGCATCCCCCGCAGGAAATCTTTATGATGATCCGCGCCGGCAAGCGTGAAGAAGTGCTGAGCTCCGACTCCATGTGGATGTGTACCTCCTGCTACAACTGCATTGTGCGCTGTCCACGCCAATTGCCCATCACTCACATCATGCACGGCCTGGCGACCTATGCCAGGAAACTGGGACTGGCGCCCAAGAATCAGCCCACGGCCAGATTCGCTGAGATCTTCTGGAACAACATGATGAAAAAGGGCCGCGTCAACGAGCTGAAGCTGGGCCTGTCCCTGTACTTCAAGGACGGCATCGGTGCCGGCATCAAGGAAAGCCTGCGCAACAAGGATCTGGGCATGAAGATGATGAAAGCCAAGCGCATGGCCGCCAGCGAAATCTTCGGCGGCCATGGCGTGAAGGATGTCAGCGGATTGCAGAAAATGATCCAGAAAGCGCAGGAAATCGAAGACGCGCGCATGAAGAAATTCGACTAACGGAGGCATCCCAAGATGGCTAAAAGAGAATATTCCTACTACCCGGGATGCTCCTCCCAGAAAGGCGCATCCTCATCCAACCTGATGAAGTCCATGGATACCATGTGCGAGGAGCTGGGCATCCAGCTCAACGAAATCCCGGACTGGAACTGCTGCTCGGCCTCCATCGGCTACGCCAGCGGTTCCGAGCTGCCGCGTCTGACCCTGTCGGCGCGCAACATCGCCCTGTCTGAAGAGCACAACAAGAACCAGGAAATAGTCGCCACCTGCGCCGCCTGCTGGCTGGCGACCAAGGAAGCCGCCGAGCGACTGAAGGAAGACGAGTCCATGTTCGCTGAAGCCAACCAGGCTCTGGCTGAAGCGGGGTTGAAGTTGCAGAACGCCACGCCTATCAAGCACATGGCCGAAGTCCTCATCGAAGACATCGGTCTGGACGAGATCAAGGCGGGCGTGAAAAAACCCCTGGAAGGCATCAAGATCGCCGGCTATGTCGGCTGCCAGACCAATCGCCCCTTCGGTATCGCCGGCGAGTCCTTCGAGAACCCCATGTACCTTGACAACCTGGTCGAATCCCTGGGCGCGGATGCCATCACCAGCTATGAGAAAAAGGTGCAATGCTGCGGTGGCGCCCTGGCTTTTTCCGAGCCGGAAAAATCCCAGGAGATGATCAAGGGCATTATCGAGGCTGCCTACGACAATGAAGCGGACATGATCGCCACTCCCTGCCCCTTGTGCCAGGCCAATGTGGAGATCTACCAGGATCAGATCAACGAGAAGTACAATACCAAGTTCAACATTCCTGTGGTGTATTACAGCCAGTTGATCAGCGTGGCCTATGGCCGCAGCGCTTCCGATGCTGCACTGGATGGGCAGCTGATTGCCGCCAGGCAGCTTGAGGAGATTGCCGGAAAGTAAAGCTTTCCACCATTCAGGCAATAAAAAGGCTCTTTACAGGGCCTTTTTTATTGTCCTTCAACTCCGTGGTCTGATCCCGTCGGTCAAGATATTTGCCCCTATTGTTCCTGTTGGAGCCGGTCGGCGTTTTGCCCGCATTTATCACCGGGCCGGAAGCCCATTATGGAAAAAAGATTGATGATTCAGTCTGTTACCAATAATCAGACAATTGCCAGCATCTTCACCCTGCCCTGTTCGGGTTTCCGTCCAATCTGGCGACGCATTTTGCCTGATCCTCCTCAAACCATAGCTACGGCTATGCTTTTCGGACGATCGAACAAACTGCTTTGCCAGATCGACCGGAATTCCCAAACTCCGGTGAGAAATGTGGGTTAGCGGCTTTGCGTTTACCCCGTATTGTGGGAATTTTCCTACAAATGATTGCGCAGTTCCGCCATATGCATTTTTGCCGCCAGCATCTATAGTTTGTCTTAGTAAAGCATAGGCAGGGAAGTTGAGCGGGGATATTCAACATGGCGCAGCAAAGCAAGCAATTTTCAACAACAGAGGCCTCGACTGCCAATCAGCCATGCCTGCGGGAGCGGCGTATGTTCCGGTTGCTGCTGCAAAGCAATCCCAATTATTTCGGCAACGCCCTATCTAGTTCGTTACCCGCAAGAAAGGTTGTGGGGTCCAATATCTGCTATGAAGAAATCCTCTGCCTGGGGTATAACCCGCAGCAAAAGTTAATCGCAGCAGTGATTTGTCTGCACCAGTCTGATGGTTATGCCGCGGGTACGCGGATCAGCAGTGAGCGGGAATATGTACGCTTTTATCTCTCGTATGACGATGGAAAAAGCTGGGAAGACCAGGGCTGCGCCAATATGGAGGTTTACAATACGACTGCCGCGACGGATCGACAGCATGCGGTCTTTCTGGAGCTGGCAAAGGATGAAGGACAGTTTCCAGCGTCACATGCCAAGCTCAGAGCCATACTTTCCTGGGCTGACATGCCCCCGGAAAAGGCTCCGGACTGGAGGCCGGTATTCGGCAATGTTGCCGAGACCACGGTGTGCCTTTCTTCCGCCAGTTCACGGGAAGCGGTTGTAGCACAGCCCGATGAAGAAAGCGCTGAACGGTTATGCGGTATTGGAATGGCGATGCAGGATGATGCGTTGCTGGCAGTAGTGCATGTCGGGAGCAGAAAACGCCTTTCCAGCCGCCATCACGTTACCTTCTGGCTTGACAGTGACGACAGCGGCGCATTTGAAACCTATCTGGGCGTGGTTGATATGCCTTTGGCTGCGCTGGGCGAAATTCCAGGGGAAGGAGCAGATTATGTATTGCGCCTGCCTGTTGATCTTGAAGCCCACCGTCAGGATTGTGCCGAAAGCAGCCGGGTGTTGCGGGTAAGGGGAATCTTGTCCGAAAGTGAATCCGGCTCCCGCAGCAAATTCCGCTGTGTTCCTGCAGAGCGGGGATATGTGGATGCCTGCCTGACGATTGCACCACGGGTGCATGCAGGGCCGGGGGAGATTGCCATCATTGGTGGTGTTCCAGCGAAGACAATGCAGCTCGATGCAGTTTCCCTTCCAGGAAAGGATGGCGCTTCTGACGGTTTCATGATCCAGGGTGCGCCGCTGCCCAGGCACAGCTATGTGGTGGAGGTCAGTGCCGACGGCCGGAACTGGAAACCGCTTCTGGATGAGGTGATGGTTATGGATGCAAATGCGGTTGTCCGCTGTCACAAGCCTGATCCGCAAACCGGCCGGTTTGCATATCTGCCTTTTGAGAAAAACATTTCTGGCGTATTGGCCTGCTGGGATGGCGTTGGCGTGGGAAAATGGCAGCTGCGCCTGCGAAGCTATTTCGGCGGTATTCTGCTGCCAGATAGCGATATCGTGGTTGTGCGTTTGCATGATGAAGATTCGTCTGATGGTCAATCGGATCATCCGCGGCAGGCAGGAGGAAGCAAGGTTCCGGCAAATCCGGCGGGCATGTTTGGCGCAGAGGGAATGTTTGAGGCGTATTGTTTGCTTTCCGCCTGATGCGGACCATTTTCTCTCCTTGTCATCACCACCTTTCTACCACCTTGTCTCCCAGGCTGGTAAACTGACGCCTTTCCATTCAGGCTCGTGAGCGTTACATGGTGCGGATCATCAGCATAGCCAACCAAAAGGGCGGTGTAGGCAAAACCACCACGGCGGTAAACCTTGCTTCCGCGCTTGCGGGGGTGCGCAAGCGCGTGTTGCTGGTGGATCTGGATCCTCAGGGAAATGCCACCATGCGCTGCGGAGTGGACAAGTACGAGCTGGAAGCGTCTGCCTGCGATGTGTTGCTGGAGAACACGCCCGTGCGCGGTGTATTGCAGCGCAGTGCGGAAGATGAATTCGATGTACTGCCGTCCAACACCGATCTGACCGCCGCCGAAGTGGGGCTGATGAATCACTCCATGAAAGAGCGTCGTCTGACCCTGTCGCTCAAGCCGGTTCAGGATAACTATGATTACATCCTCATCGACTGTCCGCCCTCGCTGAGCATGCTGACCATCAATGCATTCGTCGCCAGTGGCGGCGTGCTGGTTCCCCTGCAGACGGAATATTATGCCCTGGAGGGGCTTACTGGTCTGCTCAACACCATTAAGCAAATCCGCGAATACTATAATCCGGAATTGAAGCTCGAGGGTATCTTGCGCACCATGCACGATATGCGCAACCGGCTGTCGGCGGAGGTCTCCAGGCAGCTTATCGAGCATTTTGGCGATGAAGTATTTCGCACCATTATCCCGCGCAATGTGCGCGTTGCCGAAGCACCCAGCCATGGGCAGTCGGTTCTCCTGTATGATAGGTATTCCAGGGGCGCGGTAAGCTATATGGCGCTGGCGAGTGAAATGGTGCGTCGGCACGAGTCACAATCAACAAGCGACTGAATGTTATGGCGAAACGAGGATTAGGCAGGGGACTGGATGCTCTTTTAGGCGGCACTCAGTCTGCGTCTGGAGGCAGCCGCGGAGCGGAGGCGGACGGTGGTGCGCTGGCATTGCTGGCGGTAGACCTGATACAGCGCGGACGCTTCCAGCCCCGGCGGCATTTCGATGAAGACAAGCTGCGGGAACTGGCCGATTCCATTGCCGCCCAAGGCGTGGTGCAGCCCGTGGTGGTGCGCCCTGTGGGAGGTGGCAAGCATGAATTGATCGCCGGGGAGCGTCGCTGGCGTGCGGCGCAGCTGGTGGGGCTGTCGGAAATTCCTGTAGTGGTGCGGGATGTGGACGATCAGGCTGCCATGGCCATGGGGTTGATCGAGAACATCCAGCGTGATGATCTGAATCCTCTGGAAGAGGCCCAGGCTCTGCACCGCTTGCTGGAGGAGTTTGCACTCACGCATCAACAGATTGCTCAGGCTGTGGGCAAGTCACGCACCACAGTTACCAATCTGATACGTCTGCTGGATCTTAATCCGGATGTAAAGCAGCAGGTTGAAGCGGGAAATCTTGAAATGGGCCATGCCCGGGCGCTGCTGGCGCTGGAAGACGAGTTGCAAAGCCAGGCCGCCCGGGTAGTGGTGAAGAAAGGCCTGTCGGTAAGGGAAACCGAGGCGCTGGTGCGCCGCTTCAAGGAGCATGGAGGCGAGCCTGCCCGCAGCCCTGCCGCGCCGATGGCGGAGGAAGATCCAGATGTGCGCCGCCTGATGCAGGATCTCACCGGCCGGTTAGGTGCGCCGGTGCAGTTGAAGCAGACATCCAGTGGCAAGGGAAAGCTTGTAATCAGTTATAACAATTTGGATGAACTCGAAGGGATTCTGGCGCATATCAAATGACTTTCGTGAACGGTTCCACTTCGGAAATCCGGATTAATTTGTGCAGTAAAATTTAATGACTATATCGGTTGACCTTATGCGTAAAAAAACTTATGATGCGCCAGGTTTGCAGGGAGGCGCGGAGAATTGAAGGGCAGGCCGCTCGATTGGCAGCACCTCAAGCGGCTGTTAATCATCCAATCGGGGCTGGTTTTTATGGCTGCTCTGGCTGGCATGGCAGTTGGGCAGGTGGCGGCATTGTCGGCACTTCTCGGGGGCGGAATTGCATTGGGGGCGAGCGCATTATTTGCCTTTCTGGTGTTTGCTCCTTACAGAGCGCAGCAACCGGGCGTTCTGGTAACAAGATTTTATCTTGCAGAGGTTGGCAAGTTGCTGTTGGTGGCTTGCGCCTTTGCGGTTATTTTTATTTGGGTAAGGCCGCTGAATGCAGTGGCTCTTTTTGTGAGTTTTTTTCTGGTTCAGGTAGTGTCCCCGCTTTTGGCGCACTGGCTGACAGGTGAGGCACAGAGATAAGTAGAAACGATGGCTTCCGGCGATACGATTACTTCCAGCGAATATATTCAGCACCATCTCACCAACCTGACTTTCGGGCGTTTTCCGGATGGTAGCTGGGGGATTGCGCAAAGTGCTGCAGAGGCCAAGGAGATGGGTTTCTGGGCGCTGCATCTGGATAGTTTGTTCTGGTCCGTAGGGTTGGCGGTGCTGTTTTCCTACTTCTTCTACAAAGCTGCAAAAAATGCAACCTCCGGAGTTCCCGGAAAGCTGCAGAACTTTGTTGAAATGATGGTGGATTTCGTTGACGACAGCGTAAAGGGTTCCTTCTCCGGCCGTAACCCCCTGGTAGCCCCGCTGGCATTGACTGTCTTCTGCTGGGTGTTTCTCATGAACCTTATGGATCTGGTTCCTGT
>JAJRUY010000236.1 GCA_024277555.1 Gammaproteobacteria bacterium
AGAGAAGTTTTCTTGATCACCAGAAACAGCGCGGCAAAAACCAGCAAGCAGAACAATATGATGTACAGCCGATTATAGGTCAACGCAAGAGCCGGGTTGATCTCCAGGAAGCCTGACATCCATTGTGGCGTTTCTACCGAGCGGTTAAGTGGGGAAAATACGGTGCGTACGGTTTGTTGCAGAATAAGGCTGATGCCGAAGGTCGCCAGCAGGGTTTCCAGCGGCCTTCCGTAGAGGTGACGTATCACCAGGCGCTCAATGAGTATCCCCGCAGAACCAGAGACGAGAAATGCAGCAGGAATTGCGACCAGCAATGACAAGCCGATGTATTCAGGCATAAGCTGTTGTATCACATAGGTGGTATATGCCCCCAGCATGATCAGTTCACCATGCGCCATGTTGATCACGCCCATCACGCCAAAGGTAATCGCCAACCCTATGGCGGCAAGCACCAGCACCGAACCAAGGCTCAAACCAAAGAAAGCCGTCTTTACCTTTGCATAAAAGGCAAGTTGGCCCTCGATATACTTCAAGGCGGCCATGGACGCAGCTGAAATTTCCTGGTCTGTGCTGTCTCTCAGCAACTCCAGCTTGTTTCTGGCTTCCGGGTGCAGGCTTTTAGACAGTGCTGCAACCGCCTTCAACACAGTGTCACGGTCATCGGAGCCCAGGTCATGTATATCAAGCAGGGTTTGTATTTCCTCACGAACCTTGCTATCCGTTTCGGTGTTGAAATGAGTGTCCAGCATCTGGATGCCAGTACTGTCCAGCTTGCCATACATTTGTTTTACTGCAGACAGACGCACTTCCGGATCGGGATCGGAAAGCGCCAATGCGGCAATGCCCGCACGCAGCATCCTGCGCAGTTTGTTGTTCACCTTGATTTTTTTTAGCCGGGATTTGTTGACATTGCCCAGGCTCTGTTGATCAAGTACGCCAGTGATAGAAAATCCATCTTTGGTCTTTACACCGATAACCGTAACTTTATCTTCCTTGGTGTAAAACAAACGTGCGTTAAGCATCGCCTCGAGAACCGGCTTGACCCTTTTATCCCGGCTTGAGATCAATACCGCGATCGCAGCTTCTCTCTCTTTATAACTCTTGGTCTGTAACTGCTCCATGGCCGAGGCAAATGCATCAGCGTCTACCGGCTGTGCTGCGCTTGCCCAGGCAGACAGCAGGCACAAACCCAACAACCATACCGGCAAAAATTTATTCTTTGTTGTAAAAGAAAGCATAGGATCGATTCAGGTATCGTTGCGTGAAAAGCATGAAGGGCGCGAACCAGATCGTGCTGCATCCGGTACAGCGCATCACTCCTGGAGGCACACTCAAAGCGCCTCCAGGAGCGATGGCAACATCAGCCCCCGGGAGAGGATACCAAAATCACTTGGCAGCCAGGCATTTTTTCTGTTTCAGGTTGTAGTTGCCACAGCTAACCGGGGCAGTCCAATCTGAAATCAGGTCTTTGCTGCCTTCCAGATAATCCGACCACGCATCTCCCGGCACTTCGGCATCGGTTTGCCAGACCACTTCAAACTGCCCGTCCTCCTGGATTTCGCCGATCAGCACCGGCTTGGTCAGGTGATGGTTTTTCAACATCTTCGCCATACCGCCTGTCAGGTTGGGCACTTCTATTCCAACCATGGCATCAATGACTTTATCTACGTCGGTGGTGCCTGCTTTTTCAACGGCTTTCACCCACATGTTGAAACCAATCACATGAGCTTCCATGGGATCATTGGTAGTGCGCTTCTTGTCCTTGATAAAATCATGCCAGGTGTTGATGAAGGATTCGTTTTGCTCATTTTCAACGCTCATGAAGTAATTCCACGCAGCCAGATGTCCAACCAGTGGCTTGGTATCCATGCCTGACAGCTCTTCTTCACCAACGGAGAAGGCAATAACAGGAATATCTTCTGATGAAACGCCCTGGTTACCCAGCTCTTTGTAGAAAGGCACATTGGCATCACCGTTGATGGTCGAAACCACGGCGGTCTTCTTGCCAGCGGAACCGAATTTCTTTATGTCGGTAACAATATTCTGCCAGTCAGAATGGCCAAAGGGGGTGTAATTGATCATGATGTCTTTTTCATCCACGCCTTTCGCTATCAGGTAGGACTTGAGAATCTTGTTGGTGGTGCGTGGGTACACATAGTCGGTACCGGCCAGCACCCAGCGCTTCACTTCAATTTCATTCATCAAGTAATCCACTGCGGGGATCGCCTGCTGATTGGGAGCTGCACCAGTATAGAATACGTTCCTTGAAGATTCTTCACCTTCATACTGCACCGGGTAGAAAAGCAGTCCATTCAATTCCTCGACTACTGGCAATACTGATTTTCTGGACACGGAAGTCCAACAGCCGAAGATCGCATCTACTTTTTCCTGGGCAATCAGTTCCCGTGCTTTTTCTGCAAACAGAGGCCAGTCAGAGGCGGGATCAACCACTACCGCTTCAAGCTTCTTTCCCAGCAAGCCACCTTTCTTGTTTTGCTGGTCGATCAGCATCAGCATGGTGTCTTTCAGGGTTGTTTCGCTGATTGCCATGGTGCCGGATAGAGAGTGCAGGATCCCGACCTTGATTGTGTCACCTTTTGCATACACCTGAGCAGGCAGCAAAAACAGGCAGAAGAAAGCACCCACAAGCATGCGCTTGAAGTTCGTTTTCATAAGATTACCCCAATAAAAAATCCAATAGAAGCCTAGGTCTGTGCATAAAACATGCCAGCATTACCCCAGTCACAAGACGCATTGTGCTAAGCCATCATGCGCTTGCCTGCACCAAGGCATTTTGAACACCGCTGCAACACCCCGGCAATAAGTATTGGCGATAGATCTGCAAGCAAATGTGGGCAGCCCGTTTCTCGTAAATTCAACCGGTTAGGAGATCAAATAACAGCCGTATCCACATTCGTCTCCAGCGACTAGCCCGGATGTTTCACCTGGAAGTCCGATGATTGTGCCGAGATTGTTGTTCAGAGGCGAATTTATGATCGAATCAATAGCCCAAGCTATTGATGAGTGAAGAAATATCGTCTCTGGACAACAAGATCGGTGCAAGGGCGGACTTAACAAACACCCGGCAACATATTGCACTTTGCTAATATAGATGCAATGGTTAATAAAAACAGCATCTTATATTGTTATTTCAGTGTCCAGGTGAA
>JAJRUY010000237.1 GCA_024277555.1 Gammaproteobacteria bacterium
TCAACCAGCCAGCAATGATCGGCATTCACACCGGCGGCGTATGGGTCGCACAGCGTTTGCATCAGCTCCTGCAGATCGAGCAGCCGCTGGGGCAACTGGACATCAGCTTCTACCGGGACGATTTCACCCGCATCGGCATGAATCCCCAGGTAAAACCCTCGCAGATTCCCTTTGTCGTCGAAGACCGGCATATTGTCCTGGTCGATGATGTCATCCAGTCCGGGCGCACCATCCGCGCCGCCATGAATGAAATCTTCGACTTCGGGCGCCCCGCCTCTATCACTCTGGTCACACTCATCGAACGCAGCGGCAGAGAGTTGCCCATACAGCCCGACGTTATCGGCCTGGAACCTCCCCTGGCTGATGACGAGCACATCCGTCTGCAGGGGCCAGAGCCCCTGGTGCTGGAGATCAGCGGCGATCCGGGCAACAGGGAGAGCGCATGAGCAACGAGCAACTGCAAACGGATGAACAAGGCCGGCTGCGGCACTTCTTGAGCATCGAAGGTTTTCGCCGGGAACAACTGCTGCAAATACTCGATACCGCAGAATCCTTCGCCATGCTGCCCGGGCGGCAGGTAAAGAAAGTGCCCCTGTTGCGCGGCAAGATCATCACCAACCTGTTCTTCGAAAACAGTACGCGAACCCGCACCACCTTCGAGCTGGCGGCCAAGCTGCTGTCTGCCGATGTGATCAATTTCAACGTGGACATTTCCGCCACTTCCAAGGGCGAAACGCTACTCGATACCCTGCGCAATATTGAAGCCATGCACTCCGACATGTTTGTGGTGCGCCACAGCGCATCCGGCGCTGCGCATTTCATTGCCCGGCATGCAGCGCCCGGGGTCAGCGTCATCAATGCCGGTGATGGCCGCCACGCCCACCCTACCCAGGCGATGCTGGACATGTTCACCATCCGCCGGCACAAGGGCGACTTTACCCCCTTGCGCATCGCCATTGTCGGAGATGTGCAGCATTCCAGGGTGGCCCGCTCCCAGATCATGGCACTGAACACCCTGGGGGTTACCGAAGTGCGGGTAATTGCACCACGCACCCTGCTGCCCGCAGACGTGCGCACCCTGGGGGTGCATGTATTCCATGATCTGGAGCGGGGACTGCAGGACGTGGATGTGGTGATCATGCTGCGGCTGCAGCACGAGCGCATGGAGAATGCCCTGCTGCCCTCGGCTCATGAATACTTCCAGCTCTACGGCCTTACCGCAGAGCGTCTGCAATACGCCAAACCGGACGCCATCGTCATGCACCCCGGCCCCATCAACCGGGGCGTGGAAATCACTTCTGAAGTGGCAGATGGCCCACAGTCAGTAATCCTGCAGCAGGTCAGCTACGGTATTGCAATACGCATGGCGGTGATGTCCATGGCACTGGGCAACAGCGGCGGGGAGCAAAGCTCATGATCGCAGTAAATCTGCATATCCGGGGCGGGCGCCTCATCGACCCGGCCAACGGCATTGATGCCGATCTCGATCTGTACCTGAAGCATGGCCGGGTACATGCGGTGGGCAAGAGACCCGACGGCTTCCGCATCGACAAAACCATCAACGCCCGGGGCAAAATCGTGTGCCCCGGACTCATAGACCTGGGCGTGCATTTGCGCGAACCCGGCGAAGAACACAAGGGCACCATTTGCAGTGAAACGGCAGCCGCCGCCAAGGGGGGGATCACCACCCTGATCTGCATGCCGAACACCGATCCGGTCATCGACACCCCCGCCGTATGGGAGCTCATCCGCCGCCGCGCAAAAGCCTGCAGCAATGCCCGGGTGCTGGCGATCGGGGCGCTGACAAGGAAGCTGGCGGGGGAACAACTGGCGGAAATGGGAGCCTTGAAGCAGGCAGGCTGTGTCGCCGTCAGCAATGCCCGCAAGCGCATGGCCAACACCCTGGTGACCCGCCACGCGCTGGAATACGCCAGCACCTTCGATCTGCCGGTTATCCTGTGTAGCGAAGACCCTCACCTCAAAGCCGATGGCTGTGTGCACGAGGGCGGCATAGCCACCCGGCTGGGGCTGCCGGGCATTCCATCCGCAGCAGAAACCGTTGCCGTGGCCCGGGATCTGGCCCTGACGGAGCATACACACAGCCGCAGCCATTTCCATACTCTGTCCACTGGCCGCGCCATCGAGATGATCCGCCAGGCAAGACATGGCGGCGCAAAGTTGTCGGCAGATGTCGCCATCCATCAACTGTTTCTCCTCGATACCGATGTAGACGGTTTCAATGCTGATTGCCATGTGGATCCACCGTTTCGCACCCAGACCGACCGCGATATCCTGCGCCAGGCGGTTGCCAATGGCGATATCGAGGTCATCTGCTCCGACCATCAACCCCATGAGGAAGATGCCAAAACCGCCCCTTTCCCTCTCACCGCTCCCGGCATTTCCGGGCTGGAAACCCTGCTGCCCCTGTGCCTGAAGCTGGTGGAGGAAGGAGTTCTCGATCTTTCCACAGCCATCGCCCGGCTGACCCATGGACCGGCACAGGCTCTGGGGCTGCCTCTGGGGCGTCTGGATGTGGGGCACAGCGCAGACATTTGCATCTTCGACCCCGACAGCATTTGGACATTGCACCCCGCCGAACTGCACAGCGGCGGCAAAAACACCCCTTTTGGCGACTGGGAGTTCCGCGGCAAGGTAACGCAGACATTGTTCGAGGGGCGCATCACCTGGAATTCGGAGTCATGAAGCACCCTCAGCAACGCAACAGCATCTGCCTGGAAGATGCAAAAATCATCGCACATCATGCTTACCCCGGTGATCAGCACATCCTGCGCTTGCAGGCGCCACGCTGCGCAGCCAGGGCAAAGCCTGGTCAGTTTGTGCATCTTGGCGTCGATCCCCAGCGCCCTTTGCGCCGCCCCATTTCCATCATGCGCGCCTGCGCAGACGAAGGCTGGATCGACCTTCTGTACAAGCGGGTGGGAGCAGGCACCACATTGCTGGCCGCCCGCACCACGGGAGAATACCTGAGCACCCTCGGCCCCATCGGCCAGCCATTTCGGATCAGGGAAAAACGCCCCCTGCTCATCGGTGGAGGCGTGGGGATGCCGCCCATGGTATTTGTCACCGAAAGTCTCCGGCGCAGCGAGCACCAGCCCATGGTCATACTGGGTTCGGAAGTACCCTTTCCCTTCACGCCACAACCTTCCAGCATATTGCTTCCTGGAATGCCTGAGGGCGTGATCGCCACCATGCCCTTGCTGGATGACTGGAATATTCCCTGCCGCCTGGCAAGCCAGCAACAGATGCCCGGCGTACATCAGGGCTATGTCACCGATCTGGCGAGACATTGGCTGAATTCCCTGGAAACCCGAACTCGGCAGAAGGTTGGGCTCTATGCCTGCGGCCCTCATCCCATGCTGGAGGCGGTAGTCAAGCTGGCGCGTGAATTCGCATTACCGGTTCAGGTGTCCCTGGAAGAGTTCATGGCTTGCGGCGTCGGAGCCTGTGCCGGTTGCAGCGTAGAGGTGCAGACAGAAAACGGGCCAGCCATGCAGCGGGTGTGCGTGGATGGCCCGGTATTTGACGGCTATCAGGTATTCGACTGACTCGAGCATCTGGCCCGCATATTTCACCAGAACGCTCGGAATATCGGCGTTTATCTATACTATTCATTATCTTGCGTTGAATTGAGCCGGGTTACACTTTGTACTCGTCGCGCTATCCAGTTTTTCCCGGGATGTTTCCGCCCAGATTGCCCGAACGGACTGCAAGCCGATGAATGACATCGACTTTTGCCCGCTCGAACAATCTGAACGAAAATCTCTCCGGGAAAAATCTGGATTCTGGTGAAACATGCGGGCTGGGGACGCCCGGCACCCCGTCAATACTCGTCGATAAGCATGGCCGCATCCAGATCCCTGGCACGAGTTCCCGGCGTATTGTCACCCAGCTTGATCATCAGGCGCACCTCATTGGAAGAATCCGCATGCTTGAGGGCATCGGCTTCCGTGATCTCGCCTTCAAGATAAAGCTCGTACAGCGCCTGGTCAAAGGTGATCATGCCATGCTCCCGGGAGCGCTTCATCAGCTCCTTGAGCTCATGGACTTTTCCCTTGAGGATCAGGTCTGATGCCAGGGGCGTATTCAACAACACCTCGACAGCGGCCCGGCGACCAACACCATCCGCCCTGGGAATCAACTGCTGGGCAAGAATCCCCTTGAGGTTCAGGGACAAGTCCATCAACGCCTGGGTCATGCGCTCTTCCGAGAAGAAATGCAGTATCCGCTCCAGCGCCTGGTTGGCGTTATTGGCGTGGAGGGTGGAAAGCACCAGATGCCCGGTTTCCGCGAAAGTCAGGGCGTGCTCCATAACCTCACGGGTGCGAATTTCGCCGATCAGGATCACATCCGGTGCTTGGCGCAAGGTGTTTTTCAGGGCGACTTCATAGGATTCGGTATCGATGCCCACCTCCCGCTGGGCAACAATACAGCCCTGGTGCTGGTGCAGGAATTCGATGGGATCCTCGATACAAATGATATGGCCATCGCTGTGCTTGTTGCGATAA
>JAJRUY010000238.1 GCA_024277555.1 Gammaproteobacteria bacterium
CGGTTTCCGGTGGCGCTCAGGGTGGCCATGGTGCGCCCGTGAAAACTATTTTCCATAACGATGATTACCGGGGCTTCAATGCCCTGCTTGTGTCCATGCAGACGCGCCAGCTTGATGGCTGCCTCATTGGCCTCGGCACCGGAGTTGGAGAAAAACGCCTGTTCCATACCGGAGAGATCCGTCAGACGTTCTCCCAGCAGTTGCTGATTGTGAACGCCGTAGAGGTTGGAAGTGTGCACCAGCGTACCTGCCTGTTCACAAATGGCGCGGGTAACTTCCGGGTGTGCATGGCCCAGACCGCAAACGGCGATACCGGAAATGGCGTCCAGATAGGCTTCTCCCTGATCATCATACAAGTAAACACCTTCACCCCTGGTGAAAGTAATCGGGAGACGTTTGTAAGTATCCATCAATACATTCTTCATAGTAGCTGTTCAGCGAAACCCCAAAAAACAAAAGGCAGCCCCGAAACGGTGGCCACCTGCGCTTTGCGAATGCGTGTTCGAAAGCAAAGGAGGGACACTACCGAAAAACCGGGTGGTTTTCAAGGTGAATTTTTACCCGGAAGCGCAAGGGTATTGGCCGTCGGGTGGTGGTATTTGCCACCCATACTGTTGGGCATCTCAAAAATTGTCATTCCGGCGCACGACTCCATGGATGGAGAAGGTACGAGCCCAAGGATGGGCGAAGGTAGAACAACGCAGGAGCAGTTGTCGAGAATGAAGCAGGAAGCCAGAATCGAGGTCGGGATCTACAAGCTGTTGAGTTATCTGGACTCCGGCTTGCTCTGGAGTGACGAAAACTGCATTATTCGAGGCTCCCTGTTGCCGGTGGCATGAGCAGGGGGGTGCATCAAGGGGGCCGGATCTGCATACATCAGATCCGGTTTGGAAGAAGGGATGAGGCGCCCCACGAAATCGATCAGGGACAGGGCGGGGCTGCCGCGATAGAAGCGCGCCATGGGGTATTCCATCCAGATACTGTCGGCGTAGAGATAGACCCGGTGTGGTTGATCGCCTGCTCCGTCATTGTCCAGATCGAAGCCCTTGTAACTGTCCCAGTAGTTTCCGCGCCAGTGGTTCAGTCGGGAGGTGCTGGTGGTGCTGCCCATGGCATCGGTGAAATTGTTGATAAAGCGGTTGTGCTGGATAATATGTCCGCCTTTTTCACCATAAAAATAAGTGGCTATGACATTGAAGGTGAACAGATTTCCGGTAATGGTGAGGATATTTTCGGACTCCAGGGGCGAGGTGGCGAGCAAGCCCACGGCGCAGTGGGCGATTTCATTGTTGCTGATAAGAATTTTGTAACTTTCCTTCACCGAGATGCATGAGCCGGTAAGCTTGCGCATGCGCAGAATAGAGTTGCCGGAAACATCCAGATCATCGGAGTAGATGATGACGATACCGCTATAATTATCGACAAAGGTGTTTCCCTGGATCTGGTTGTCCGGCGAGAACACCAATTCCATGCTGATGCGGCTGTCGGTCATCTTGTTGTTGATGATGCGGTTTTCCCTGGCGTTGGAGAACACCATGTCCCGTGAGTTCTGGATGATGTTGTCCTGAATCAGGTTCTCATGGCTGTACCACAGGCGGATGCCGTCACCACGCAGACTGATGTCCTGGTTATTTTTGGAGCTGATATGGTTGCCGAGAATGCGGTTGCCATGGGCGTTACTGAGATGGATGCCGAACAGGCTGTCCTCAATGATATTGTTTTCCACTACAGTATCATTTGCCTTGATCAGTATTCCCGCGTCTACCGTATTGTGGGATTCTCCAGAATTGCTCAGATGCAAACCCCTGATCACGGCGCCATCGGCTTCGATGGTCAGTATGCTGCTGCTTCCTCCACCATTGATTTTCACCTTGCCTTCACCATCGAGGGTGATGCGTTTTTTGATTACTACCGGGCCTGAGTATTCTCCCGGGGGTGGTTTCAGGGTGCCTCCTTCCGGGGTGATTTCCACATAGAGCTGCAGCGGGGGAAGTGCGAGGGCAGGCTGAAACAGGAACAACAGAATTGGATAGAGTAGTTTTCCGGTGTGCATTGCCAGGGTGCTGCGTGCGGCTGAAATGACAAGTTTATTTGCCAAGGGGCAGGGGTGCATTAATCCATGTCAAAATATTTATGGTTTGCAGGGTGCGCCCAAAACAAAGAACCCGGCAGGATGCCGGGTTCTTCAAGGGGGATAAAGCGAGCAATCAACCCAGGTTGGCAGCGACAAAATCCCAGTTCACGATATTCCAGAAATCAGCGATATACTGTGGGCGAACATTGCGCTTGTCGATGTAATAGGCATGCTCCCACACGTCGATGGTCAGCAGTGGCGTCTTGCCGTCGCACATAGGGTTGCCGGCGCCGGAGGTGTTGACGATTTCCAGGGAGCCATCGCTGTTCTTTACCAGCCAGGTCCAGCCACAGCCGAAGTTGGTGGCGGCGGAGGTGGCGAATTTTTCCTTGAATTCGTCGAATGAGCCAAAGGAAGCATTGATGGCTTCCGCCAGGGCGCCGGCAGGCGCGCCACCGGCATTGGGAGCCATGCAGTTGAAATAGAAGGTATGGTTCCACACCTGGGCGCCGTTGTTGAAGATGCCGCCTTCGGACTTCATGACGATTTCTTCCAGGCTGGAGTTTTCGAACTCGGTGCCCGGGATCAGATTGTTCAGATTGGTGACATAGGTCGCGTGGTGCTTGTCATGGTGAAACTCCAGGGTTTCGGCAGAAATATTCGGCTCCAGGGCGTCTTTTGCATAGGGTAGATCAGGTAATGTGTGGGTCATGAATGTTCTCCGTAGTATATCTTGGGGAACCTCTGATCAAGTCGTCATCCCGGCGTAGGTCGGGATCCAATATGCTGATATTGCTTGATTCCGGCCTGCGCTGGAATGACACAGATGAACGTGTTCAGGGTTTCCTTAGTAAATTGCTTGGTTATTACGCTGGACAAGATTATTCGGAATTGCCACAAAATGCAATAATGCATTCGATGAAAAACACAAGGGAACCTCGAATAATTCGTTTTTCGTCACCCCGGCGAAAGCCGGGGTCCATATAAATCAGCAAGTTATGGATTCCGGCTTCCGCCGGAATGACGATTTTTCGAGGTGCCCACAAACAAGATCAAAACGACAGTGCTTTCTGCATGGTTTTGAACAGGTAAAGGCGGTTGTCGCCATGGTGGATAAAGAGGCTTGGATGAATGTGTGGAATCTGTGGTGAATTGCGATTTGATGACCAGCCAGCCGATCTGGCGGCCATTGCCTGCATGACTGAACGTCTGCGCCCGCGTGGCCCGGATCATGGCGGCAGTTATAGTGATGGCGCACTGGGCTTCGGGCACCGTCGCCTGTCCATCATTGATCTTTCCGAAAAGTCCAACCAGCCTTTGGTGGATCAGGAATTGGGGCTGGCTCTGGTGTTCAACGGCACCATCTATAACTACCGGGAGCTGCGCAGGGATTTGCAACAACGTGGCTACCATTTTTTTTCGGATGGTGATTCAGAGGTCATACTCAAGGCCTGGCGGGAATGGGGGCGGGGCTGCCTGCCGCGCTTGCATGGCATGTTTGCCTTCGCGGTATGGGATATGCGTGAGAAAACCCTGTTCATGGCCAGAGACCGATTCGGCATCAAGCCGTTCTACTGGAGCAGAAACAGCCAGCGTCTGCGATTTGCTTCCAGCCTGCCTGCGCTGCTTGGTGCAGGTGGTGTGGATAAATCCATTGACCCCGTGGCGCTGCATTTCCAGTTTACCCTGCATGGCGTGGTGCCTGCCCCGCGCACCATCCTGAACGGTGTGCGCAAACTGGATCCGGCTAGCTGGCTGCAGATCGATGCCAGCGGACGGGAAAGCACCGGCAGTTATTGGAAACTGGATGCAACACGGCCTGATCGTCCATTGTCCGAACAGGAATGGGTGGATGCCATCCATGAATCCTTGCGCAGTGCGGTACGCAAACGCAACGACATCGCCGATGTGCCCGTGGGGGTGTTGCTTTCCGGCGGCCTGGATTCCAGTCTGTTGGTGGCGCTGCTGGCGGAACTTGGCAAGGATGATCTGCATACCTTCAGTATCGGTTTCGAGGATCAGCCGGAAGAAATCGGCAACGAATTTGAATATTCAGATCAGGTAGTGGAGCGCTATCAGCCCACCCACCACCAACTGCTGGTGCCCAACGAAGATGTGCTCAAGCGCCTTCCTGAAGCTGTGGATGCGATGGCGGAACCCATGTTCGGTCAGGATGCGGTGGCGTTCTACCTGTTGTCGGAACAGGTGTCCAAAGAGATCAAGGTAGTCCAATCCGGCCAGGGAGCAGATGAGGTTTTCGGGGGGTATTTCTGGTATCAATGCATCATGGAAGATGAGGAGGGGGATTGTGCAGACCGCTTGCGCAAAACCTATTTTGATCGGGATCATGCCGAATATCTGCGCATGGTGCAGGCGGCCTTCCGTGGTGACGATTATACCGGAGACTATGTGCGGCAACGCCTGGCGGAGCAGGGGGCGGATGAATGCATCGACGCAGTGCTGCGCCTGGATGCCACCACCCTGATTGTGGACGACCCGGTAAAAAGGGTGGATAACATGACCATGGCCTGGGGGCTGGAAGCACGGGTGCCGTTCCTCGATCACGAGCTGGTGGAACTGGCGGCGCGCTGCCCACCGGAGATCAAATTTCAGTCTGGTGGCAAGCATTTGCTCAAGCGCGTGGCGCGGGGCATTGTGCCGGATGCGGTTATCGACCGCCCCAAAGGCTATTTTCCCATGCCGGCATTGAAGTATGTACGCGGTGAGTTCCTGGACTTCATGCGGGATATTCTCGATTCCCGCGCCTGCCGTGAACGTGGGCTATATGAACGCAGCTATGTGGACATGCTCCTGAGTGCGCCGGAAATGCACCATACCCGCATCCAGGGCAGCAAACTGTGGCAACTGGCGCTGCTGGAATTCTGGTTGCAGCGTCATGTGGATACTACAGCCCATCTCGAATAATCGTCATTCCGGCGCAGGCCAGAATCTACAAGCCGCTGATTTACCTGGACTCCGGCTTTCGCCGGAGTGACAAAAACCGCATTTTTTGAGATTCCCTACAGCTTGATCGCGGATAGGTTGACGGGCAGCTCCCGAACCGGCTTTCCCGTGGCGGCAAGAACCGCATTGGCCAGAGCCGGCGCCAATGGTGGCACACCAGGCTCGCCAATGCCGCCGGGTTCTTCCTCATTGGACAGGATAATCACTTCCATTTCCGGTGTTTCATCTATCTTCAGGATGGGATAATTGTGAAAATTACTTTGTTCCACCTGCCCGTTCCTGACTGTAATTTTTGATTTTAGTGCAGCGGTCAGGGCATAAATGATCGATCCTTCCATTTGTTGTTTCACGATATCCGGGTTGATCACTACGCCACAGTCGATGGCGCAGGTTACTTTATGCACTGCCAGCCCCTGCTTTTCGGAGCGCCGCAATTCCACGACTTCGGCAACATGGCTGCCGAAAGAGGAGAAAGCGGCGATGCCCAGGTAGCTTGATCCTGCCTTGCCCGGCCAGCCGGCGCTTGTTGCCGCAGCTTGGAGCGCCTTCTGCAATCTTGGGTGTTTCTCCAGGAGCCTGATCCGCAGATCCAGGGGATCCTGTTTTCCGGCGTGGGCCATTTCATCGAGAAAGTGCTCCATGGCAAAGGCATTGTAGTGGGCGAACACGGAGCGCCAGGGTCCACGGGGAATGGCTTCGCCAACATTCTTGATCATGACCCTGGTGTTGGGGATGGCATAGGGTGGTGGAGAGATGCCGCTGGCGGAGATTTTGGAGCCGCTGACAAGCAGCTCCCAGGCTGTCGGCAGGCCATTTTTATCTAGGGCTCCACGCATTTTATGCACGGTGAGCGGGTGATAGAAATCATGCTGCACATCTTCTTCCCGGGTCCAGACCAGCTGCACCGGCTGCTTGAAGCGCTGGGCGATCTGTACGGCCTGGGAGACGAAATCCTGCTTCAGCCGCCTGCCGAAACCTCCCCCCAGCAGGGTAGTCTGAATCTCAATGTCGTCATCAGAGCCAAACAGCTTGTTGAGGCCGCGCTTGATGATGGATTGGGAGGTCAGCTTTGCCGTTTCATAGGCCTTGCTCGGAGATTGGGTGGGAACCCAGATCTGCAGTTTTCCGTCATCACGGAAATGGGCAGTGCAGTTCATGGTTTCCAGTGGTATATGGGCTTGCAGGGGTTGTATATAGTCTGCCTGAACAATGGTTTTGCCGGAGGACAGGATGGCGCCTGAATCGCCTTCCTGCCAGGTGATTTCTCCCTGCTCGGGAGGCAGGTTTTTGAGTCTGTCGGCAATCTGGCTGCTGGATAAGGTGGCGTTTTTTCCGGGATTCCAGGTAATTTCCAGTGCGTCTTTTCCCTTGAAGGCAGTCCAGGTGTCAGAGGCCACCACCACAATACCTTCATCAATTTCAAAGACATCTATGACTCCCTTGATCTTTTTTGTCCGGGAGGCATCGACGTGTTGGATGCTGCCACCGAATACGGGGCAGTGCGTGATGGTGGCATAGAGCATATCCGGCAGCTTTATATCCATACCGAACCTGGCCTTGCCATTGATTTTTTCCGGGATGTCGGTGCGGGGAATTGACTGCCCGATAATAACGAATTCGTGCAGCTCCTTGAGGCGTGCCTTTTCCGGGATGGGGAGTTTTGCTGCAGCATTGACCAGCTCCCGGTAGGGAATCTTGCGGCCGGAAGCTATGTGGATGATTTTTCCCTGCTCCGCCTTGCACTCGGCTGTGGCTGCCTGCATGCTTGCTGCGCCAGCCTGCAACAATATTTCCCTGGCAATGGCGCCGGCCTCTCTGAGTGTGGACCAGCCTTTGCGAATACTGGCGCTGCCGCCAGTGGCCTGGTAGCCGTATGCGGGATCCAGGGAAGCGTGTTTGACGACAATATCTTTCCATTCAACCTCAAGCTCTTCGGCGAGGAGCATTGGCATCAAGGTATAGGGACCCTGTCCCATTTCAGATTCGGCGACGAAAATGGTAACGCTCCCCTTGTCGTCTATAACCAGCCAGGCATTGGGACTGAAGCTGTTTGCCGAACTGCTGCCGGGGTTTTGATCTTCAGCGCTGCAGCCCCAGTTCATTCCGAGAATTAGACCGCTGCCCATAACGGCTGAACTGAGCTTGAGGAATTTTCTTCTGTCTGGATGAAAGGACTTCATGTCTCTTCTCCCTTGCGGAGCGTTTTGGCAGCATGTTTTATCGCTTTGCGGATCCTCGGGTAGGTGCCGCAGCGGCACAGGACATCAGACATGGCAGCATTGATTTCCTCGTCATCAGGATCGCTGGTTTCATTCAGCAAAGCCACGGCGCTGAGGATTTGCCCGGACTGGCAATACCCGCACTGGGGCACTTGCAGTTCCAGCCAGGACTGCTGTACGGGATGGCTGTTGTCTTTCGACAGGCCTTCAATGGTGAGGATCTCCTTGTCCTGGACATCAGCTAGTACCGTTATGCAGGAGCGCACAGGCTCGCCATCCAGTAAAACCGTACAGGAACCGCAAGCACCCATCCCGCAACCGTATTTGGTGCCGGTCAGATTGAGAAGGTCCCGCAGCACCCATAGCAGCGGCATGTCTTCGGGGGCATCAACAGTGATGCTGCTGCCGTTTATTCGGATTTGCATGTAAAGGCTCTCAAAATTAGCTGGTGATAAGCTTGATTCTAGCTTATTTCAGCATTTTTACATGCGGTAGTGGGCAAGCGGGAGCTGGGTTGCTGCCAGAATGGTGGATTATGGTGGTTCAGCTGCTATGCTTCACTCAAAGAGTAGGGAGTCATTCCCTTTTGTACATGGATAGATGCCAGCATTCGGAGAAGCCATGAAACGATTCAAGAATATTCTTCTGGTTTGTGACTTTGATCTGAAACAGCAGACAGCTGTGGAGCGTGCGGTATCGCTTTCCAGACAGAATGATGCGTCCTTGACAGTGTTTTCCGTGGTCAGGAAAGGCCCGGTGAATACACGCATGGCAATCACATCAATGCCGTATCAGGAATTGTTTGAACAGATGGTTGCCGATCATCGGAAAAAGATTGATGCACTTGTCGTCCAGATGAAGCAATTGGGGGTCGATGCAATTTCGGCTGTGGCAACGGGGACACCGTTTCTGGAGATCATTCGCAAGGTGCTGCGTGACAGGCATGATCTGGTGATTCTGGCAGCGGAGGGGGAAGGTGGTCTCAAGGAGCGGTTGTTTGGCAGTACATCCATGCATCTGATGCGCAAATGTCCCTGTCCTGTCTGGGTGGTCAAACCCAGAAAACAGTCAAGGCACAAGAAAATTCTGGCCGCTGTTGATACCACAGATGAATTTCCCGATCCCGAACGGCAATCGCTCAATGCGTTGATCATGCAACTGGCCAGCTCTCTGGCCCGGATGGACAATGCCGAACTTCATGTAGTCCAGGTATGGTCGGTGTTTGCGGAGGGGTACATGGAAGTACGCGGTGGGCTGAGCGAGCAGGCCATTCGCAGCCTGCGCAAGCAAGCCAAGCGGGAATATGCCGCCCAGCTGGATGCCCTGCTGGCGGGTGTCGATCTGAGCGGGATTACTGTCCACAGGCATTTGCCGAGAAGTGAGAATCCTTCTGGAGCCATCATAAAACTGGCGAAAAGCAATAGGATCGACTTGATGGTCATGGGTACTGTTTGCCGAACAGGCGTGGCAGGTTTCTTTATCGGCAATACCGCAGAAAAGGTACTGAGCGAGGTAAATTGTTCCGTACTCACGGTTAAGCCGGAAGGTTTTGTCACACCAGTGGCGCTGGAGGAATCGTAAACCAACAGTTTTCCCTGGCCCGCATTTCTCACCGGGGTTCGGGAATTCCGGTCGATCTGGCAAAGCAGTTTGTTCTATCGTCAGAAAAGCATAGCTGTAGCTATGGTTTGAGGAGGATCGGGCAAAAACCCGAACAGGACAGGGTGAGGATGTTGGCAATTGTCTGATTATTGGTCACAGGGAAAATCAGACCGCTGTCCTGCTTTTGCAGCCGATTCAGCCTAAATCCGACAGACTCCTAGCATTCAGGGCAGCCTTTCCACCTGTTTTTGAAGCCTGCGCATTGCCAGTTGTGTGTTCTCCAGCTCCTTCAACAATTCATCCCGTGAGACAGGTTGGCGCAAGGTCGCCAGATGTTCTGCTTTGGCTTCTTCCAGATTATTGATTACCACCGCAATAAACAGGTTGATGATGACGAAAGTGCCCATTACCACGAAGCTGACGAAATAGACCCAGGCCCATGGCTGCACTTCCATGGCTGTATACATGACATCGGTCCAGTCTTCCAGAGTGACCACGCGGAACAGGGTCAATAATGACAGGCCCAGTGATCCCCAGTGTTGCGGGTCATGTTGATGAAACAGGTGAAAACCTGCGATGGCATAGATGTAGAATATGATCGACATCAGCAGCATGATATTGCCCATGCTGGGGATGCTGCGCATCAGCGTGGCGACGATCAGACGTAGTTCTGGAATGGTGGAGATCAGGCGCAATACACGCAGCAGGCGAGCAAGACGGGCGACCATCGCCAGTTCGCCCGTGGCGGGCAGTAACGACAGCACAATCACACTGAAGTCAAACAGATTCCAGCCGTTGCCAAAATACAGCCGTAAACGCGGCGCCACGGCACAGATCTTGAGCAATGCCTCTATAATGAATGCCGCCAGAATCAGCTGGTGGCCGAGTTCAAACCATTCACCGAATCTGGTTTCCAGTCTGGCATCTGTCTCCAGACCAAGAATCAGTGCGTTTAGCAATATAAGGCCGATGATCGAGCGCTCGAACAGAGATGCCCCGACAAGCTTGCGACTGAATTGCTGCCATGAGTTAAGTGTTTTACGCATTTTCAAGATCCTGACGGGAGTTCCTACTACCGGGTATTTCGTTTTGTAGTCCGGTACGATGCCGCAGCAAACAGCCAACGACTGGAGCGACCGGATCATTGCTCATTTTCACCACCCCAACCGGGTGGTTCCGCAGTTCTTCCAACAAGGCTGCCATTCCTTGATCTGGCGTGCGGCGGAGCTACGATCAGCGGCATTATACCTGCTTGAAAGGGGAAGGACATTCCCGGGTAGAAACCTCCAGTCATGAATGATTGGATAACATTTGTCTTAGTGTCCCGCAGTAGGTATAACTAAATCATGATCTCAACATTCAGCGATGTCTTTACCGAAATTGCGGTGTTGCTGTTGTTGGCAGCCGTGATCGGCGCTATCGGTGTGCGGCTGCGGCAACCGCTGATCGTTGCTTTTATTGCGGTGGGTATCTTGGTCGGGCCATCGGTGCTTGGCTGGGTGTCGGCGAACGACCAGGTTGACCTGCTGGCCAAGCTGGGTATTGCGCTGCTGTTGTTCGTGGTGGGGCTAAAGCTGGATCTGCACATCATTCGCACCATGGGGCCGGTGGCGCTGGCCACGGGGCTGGGGCAGGTAATCTTCACATCCGTGGTCGGCTATTTCATCGCTATCGCCCTGGGAATGCCCCCGGTGACCGCTCTCTATGTGGCGGTGGCGCTGACCTTCTCCAGCACCATCATCATCGTCAAACTGCTGTCCGACAAACGTGAGGTGGATGCACTGCACGGACGCATCGCCATCGGCTTTCTCATTATTCAGGATATTGTGGTAGTACTGGTGATGATCGGCCTGACCGCGTTGGGGGAGGCTGGTGATGCTGTTAGCCTGGGACGGGAGGCTTTTGAAGTTCTGGTCAAGGGCGGTTTGTTCATCGCCACTATCGGGCTGTTGATGCGTTATGTACTGACGCCATTGTTGCATCAGCTGGCTCGTTCACCGGAGTTGCTGGTGCTGTTTGCCATTGCCTGGGCCGTGGCGCTGGGTGCGGCGGGTGCGCATCTTGGTTTCAGCAAGGAGGTGGGCGCCTTTCTTGCCGGGGTATCCCTGGCCTCCACTCCCTACCGCGAGGCCATCGGCGCACGTCTGGTAAGCCTGCGGGATTTCCTGCTGCTGTTCTTTTTCATCGATCTGGGTGCCGGGTTGGAGCTGGGCACCCTCGGCGCACAGGTGCTGCCGGCCATCCTGTTGTCATTGTTCGTGCTTATCGGCAATCCCCTGATCGTGATGACTATTCTGGGCGTTATGGGATACCGCAAACGCACCGGATTCCTGGCCGGTTTAACCGTGGCGCAGATCAGTGAGTTTTCCCTGATACTGGGAGCATTGGGATTGAGCCTGGGCCATATCGATGCCGATACCATGGGACTCATTACCCTGGTGGGCTTGATCACCATCAGTGTATCGACCTATATGATCCTCTATTCCCATACGCTCTATGAGTGGCTCGCTCCCTGGCTGGGTGTGTTCGAGCGGAAACAGGCGTACCGGGAAAAGGCCGGGGATCAGGCAGACGCAGAGAATGAAATTGATGTCATCCTGTTCGGCATGGGACGATTTGGTTCGGGGCTTGCGCAGGAGCTGCAGCAGCGGGGGCACCGGGTACTCGGTGTGGACTATGATCCCGGTCTTGTGCGACGGCAGAACGGCAATGAATATGTGGTGCGCTACGGTGACGCCGAAGACCCGGAGTTTCTCGCCACCTTGCCGCTGGAGCAGGCTTCCTGGATCCTGAGTAGTGTCCGGGATCTATCGATCAGCCTCGCATTGCTGCACGGCCTGCGCGACCATGGTTATGGCGGAAAAGTGGCGGTTACCACCCATTCGCGGAAAAATGCCCAGCGGCTGAAAGATGCAGGGGCTGATTTTGTGCTGGTACCCTATGCAGATGCGGCGGCGGAAGCTGTCGACAACCTGTTCAGACAGGCCAAACAAGTGAGGAAAAGGCAGAAAAGGGAGAAAAGGGGTCAGTACCCATAAATAGCTGTGGCAAGCAACCCGATCGTGACGCCGCACCCACTGTAGGGAACCTCGAATAATTCGTTTTTCATCACCCCGGCGAAAGCCGGGGTCCATATAAATCAGCAAGTTATGGATTCCGGCTTCCGCCGGAATGACGATTTTTCGAGGTGCCCTGTATCTGGCCTTGGGCAAAAACAGCAGATAGCGGGCAAGCCGCTACCGGGAAAGCTTCAGGGAAGTGCTTGACGGGGAACAGATCAATGAAATACAGGCATCAGTACAAACACGCACGCCATTGGGAAATACATGTTTCAAGAGTGAAATTGAACAGTTACTTGGCGTGAAAGTAGGACAAGTGCGGCGGGGTCGGCCGAGCAAGAGAAAAGTCGTGGTGGGATAGCTGTTAAGGGTACTGACCCGAATGGCACTTACTTAAGCGGAATCAGCCTCAAAAAACGCAGTTTCCGTCATTCTGGCGTATGCCAGAATCCATCTGTGACGCAGTTTGTTGAG
>JAJRUY010000239.1 GCA_024277555.1 Gammaproteobacteria bacterium
AGCGATCAAAAATCGCCGTCCAGGACAACACGGATGCCAGCAACAGGCTGGCCATGACCAGCTGCACCAGCGGGCTGGCATCCAGCACCAGTTGCAGGAAGGAAAGCTCATTCTGCATCTTTCAGTTTCTCCAATATGACCGCCGGTATGGGACGGGGCCGGAATGATTCGATATCTACGCTGACAATGCCGATTTCCCCCTTGCACAACAGCTTGCCGTCGTCCTGGCGATAGATGTTCTGCCGGATGGTCATGGCGGTACGGCTGTGGCCGAGCAGCTCTCCTGTCACCCATAGCAGGTCGTTGAATTTTGCCGGCACCAGGTATTCGGCAGCGGCGCTGCGCACCACGAACACCACCCCGTATTCCTGCCGCACCTTGTCCTGTTCGAAGCCCAGTTCACGCAGCCATTCGGTGCGGGCTCTTTCCATGAAACGAAAATAGTTGGCGTAGTATACGATGCCGGCTGCATCGGTATCTTCGTAGTAGACCCGCACGGGAAAGCGATAGTTCAACCTGGCATCCTCTATTGGCCATCTCGCAGCAGTACGAACGGAATGACCGGGAACAACCCGATGTTCACGGCTCGTCTCCAAATAGATCGGCCAGCGGTGAATCTTGACGGGGGCGAAAACCGAAGTATTCGAAAGCCCGGCGGGTCGCCACCCGCCCCCGCGGGGTGCGCATGAGAAATCCCTGTTGGATGAGAAAAGGCTCCAGCACGTCTTCGATGGTGCCCCGCTCTTCGCCGATGGCCGCCGCCAGGCTGTCCACGCCGACCGGGCCGCCATCGAACTTCTCCAGCACCGCCTTGAGCAGACGGCGATCCATGTGGTCGATGCCATTGACATCCACTTTGAGCATGGACAGGGCCGCGTCTGCGATTTCCACTGTGATATGGCCATCGCCTTTCACCTGGGCATAGTCACGCACCCGGCGCAGCAGGCGGTTGGCGATACGCGGCGTACCCCGGGAGCGGCGGGCAATTTCCACCGCCCCTTCGGCCTCGATTTTCATGCACAGAATCGCTGCGGAACGCTTGATGATATGGGTCAGGTCTTCCACGTTGTAGAATTCGAGACGCTGCACAATGCCAAAGCGATCCCGTAGCGGAGAGGTCAGCAGCCCTGCCCTGGTGGTGGCGCCGACCAGGGTGAAGGGAGGCAGATCCACCTTGATGGAACGCGCCGCCGGCCCTTCACCGATCATGATATCCAGCTGGTAGTCTTCCATGCCCGGATAAAGCACTTCCTCCACCACCGGGCTGAGGCGGTGAATCTCGTCCACAAACAACACGTCATGTGGTTCCAGATTAGTGAGCAGGGCTGCCAGATCCCCCGCCCGCTCCAATACCGGGCCGGAGGTCTGGTGCAAATGCACACCCATCTCATTGGCGATGATATGCGCCAGGGTGGTCTTGCCCAAGCCGGGAGGACCGAAGATCAACACATGATCCAGAGCTTCATTGCGCTGTCGGGCCGCAGGAATGAAAATCTCCATCTGCTCGCACACGGCAGGCTGGCCAACATATTCTTCCAGGGTGCGGGGGCGAATGGCGCGATCTACCGCCACGTCATCCTGCGCTGCTAACGGGTCGATAATCCTGTTGTTTTCATCCATGATGACAATCTATCCCTTGGCCTTGTTTTGCAGAGCCATGCGGATCACGGTTTCCGTGTCCATATCTGCCTGAAATACAGCACTCACCATGCGGCTGGCTTCGGGGGCCTTGTAGCCCAGGGCGACCAGGGCGCTGACTGCATCACCATCTGCCGAGCCACCTCGTCCGGTGCCCGCAGTCTTCAAGGACAGGGAGTTCGCTTCGGTCTTGTCCAGCCGATCCCGCATCTCGATGATCAGGCGTTCCGCGGTTTTCTTTCCCACACCCGGCAGGCGGCAAAGCGCCTTTACATCACCGGATTGTATGAACAGGGCAAATTCATCGGTACTCATGCCAGAGAGAATCGCCAACGCCATTTTTCCGCCTACGCCATTCACCTTGAGCAAACTGCGAAACAGCGCCCGGTCTGCTTCCCGGAGAAAGCCAAACAGGCTGTGCGCATCATCCCGTACCATCATGTGGGTGTAGAGGACAATTTCCTGATCATCATTGGGCAGGTCATAAAACGTGGACATGGGCGCTTCCACTTCATAACCCACGCCATTTACTTCCAGCAACAATGACGGTGGTTGCTTGACCAGAACCCTGCCCCGCAGCAAGCCGATCATCGGCGGCCCCGCAACTTTATATTGGTGCTTGAGTGATGCGCGTGGCAAAGCGCCACCGCCAGGGCATCCGACTCGTCCAGGGTCATGCGCTGGCGCACCCCCAGCAGCAGGCGAATCATATGTTGTACCTGTTCTTTTTCCGCCGCACCTGTTCCCACCAGCGCCAGCTTGACGGCCCGGGGGGTATATTCAAATACGGGAAGTTTCGCCATTACCGCTGCGGTTATTGCCGCGCCACGGGCATGCCCCAGTTTCAGCGCCGAGGAGGGGTTGGCAGCCATAAACACCTGTTCTACAACAACCTGTTCCGGGGCATGTTCCTCCAGCACCAGATTAATTCCGGAGTAGATCTCCCCCAGACGCTGGGAGAAATCCTTGCTGGTGGTGCGAATACAACCACTGAACACATGCCTGCTCTGGCGGCCATCACTGTCGATGACGCCAAAACCGGTTGCCCGGGATCCCGGATCGATGCCAAGAATTCTCAAGCGTCCAGGGACTCCATGATTTCGTTGGAAATATCCGCATTGGAATAGACTTCCTGAACATCATCCAGATCTTCCAGGGCATCCACCAGGCGCATGAGATTTTCCGCGCCTTCCTGATCCATTTCCGCCTTGGTGCTGGCTTCATAGCTGACTTCGGCATGATCCGCTTCCAGGCCGGCATCCTGCATCGCCTGTTTTACGCTGGAAAAATCCTCCGGAGCGGTAAAAACATCGATGCTGCCGTCTTCATTGGCAACTACATCGTCGGCGCCGACTTCCAGTGCCGCTTCCATGACCGCATCTTCATCCGTCCCCGGGGCAAAACTGATAATGCCTTTTTTTTCAAACAGGTAGGCTACAGATCCATCCGTGCCCAGATTGCCGCCATGCTTGGTAAAGGCATGGCGAACTTCAGAGGCCGTGCGGTTGCGGTTGTCGGTCATGCAATCGACCATGATCGCCGTTCCCCCGGGGCCATAACCTTCATAGCGGATTTCTTCGTAATTATCTCCATCCAGCCCGCCTGCACCCCGCTTTACAGCACGGTCGATGGTGTCTTTTGGCATGTTTGCGCCCTGAGCCTTGTCAACCGCAAGGCGCAGGCGCGGATTGGAATCGATATCGCCACCACCTTCCTTCGCTGCAACTGTTACTTCACGTATCAATTTCGACCAGAGTTTGCCACGTTTTTTGTCATTCGCCGCTTTCTTGTGCTTGATATTCGCCCATTTGCTATGACCTGCCATCATCTACCTCTATAAATCAACACCAGTTCCAGGCTCATGGATTCAGCACCTGTTGCCTCTGTGCAAGCAGAAGCCAGGCAGCCAGAACAGCAACCAGGATTACACCCGGATTCTAGCATGAGCAGCCACGCAGTCCCGCACTGAATACGGAGCGTAGCGATCCATCCTGCCAACTGCTGCTTTCCTGCTACACTATCAATTCACCTGTTCATCGCCTGATTTTATCAAAGCTCATGCTGGAAATCGCAGCCATTGCCTTCACTACGTTTTTTGCGACGGTAGCCCCTGTGGACTCGGCGATTATGTTTGCTGCTCTGACCACGGAAAACACCCCCGCAGAACGCAAGAGCATGGCAATCCGCGGCGTGGGCATCGCAACAGGACTGCTGCTGCTGTTTGCCCTGTTCGGGGAAGCTCTGCTGGCTCGCCTTGGCATTTCCCTGGCCGCACTCACCACGGCGGGCGGCATATTGTTGTTGCTCATGGGAATCGACCTGGTATTCGCCCGTTCTTCAGGCGCCATGTCCACTACCCGGGCTGAATCAAAAGAGGCGCAAGACCGCCAGGATATTTCTGTGTTTCCCCTGGCAACGCCCCTGCTCGCCGGTCCGGGCACCATGGGAGCAGTGATCTTGATCATCGCCAACACCCATGGCGATATAGAACAAGCCGCAATCGTGGTTGCCATGCTACTGCTGGTAATGGCAATCTCCCTGGCGCTGTTACTGGTGGCGGTAAAACTGGAAAAACTGCTGGGCGTTACCGGGATGCGCGTGATCAACCGGGTATTCGGGGTTCTGCTTTGCTCTCTGGCGGTGCAGTTTATCTTCAATGGCATTCACGACAGCGGACTTATCGCCCTTGGCCCGGCTACCTGATGCCGGACTGACAGCCCAGACCAAGTTTGAACACCTTCACACTATCATGAGGGAAACAGGTGTTCCTCCATTGCTTCTGCTATACACAAAGATACCCCGCAACAGTGGTCATCCATCCAGCAGCTTGCAACGAAATGCCACATTCAACAGACAACAGCCAAACCAGCCACCAGCCTTTCTCCAGGCAACCGCAAACGGGCGGCAAAAAAGTCCTGCTGATTGAGAACAGCCCCCTGTACCACAAATTTCTGTCCGAACAGTTTTCGCAGATGGGTTACCAGCCGGTCATAACCGACTCCAGGCAGGCCGCGCTCGAACATCTCCATGACAGCAGTTTTCAGATTCTGTGCATGAATATGTATTTTGAGGGGGGCAATGCCATTGATTTTGTAAAGGAAGTACGGCGCCATGATCCCAGCCTGGTAGTGATCATGCTCACCTCGGACAAAAGCCGGCGTCTGCGTACTCATGCCCTGCGCGCAGGTGTAACCGAAGTCATCTACAAGGCTGGCCGCAAAGACATATCACGGCAAATTTCCCGGTGCCTGAAGCACAACCAGCACTCCCAGTTGCCGGGCAGCAGAGTCATGTATGTAGAAGACAGCTTGACCCAGGCAGCCACAAACATGCAGACACTTGAAAACATGGGACTGGAAGTCACCCATTACCGGACTGCCGAAGCGGCAATGGCAAG
>JAJRUY010000240.1 GCA_024277555.1 Gammaproteobacteria bacterium
GTCGATTTTGGTTCTGGCTATACCTATCCGCTGCTGATTGAAAAAGCCACGGTTACAAAAGAAAAGTAAAGGGTACCCTAAACTAATTGTCATTCCGGCGTATGCCGGAATCCATAAGCGTTTAAATTACATGGACTATGGATTTCGTCAGAGTGACGAAAACTGGATTAGTTCGAGGTCTTAAAATTGAAGGGCGCCTTATTTGGCGCTCTTCTGGCGCCCGTAAACATCATCCAGCCGCTCGATGTCGTCTTCACCAAGATAGCTTCCTGACTGTACCTCGATGATTTCCAGGGGTATTTTTCCGGGGTTTTCCAGCCGGTGCAGCTCCCCGATGGGGATGTAGGTGGACTGATTTTCCGACAGGATGAAAGTCTTGTCGCCGCAGGTAACCCTGGCTGTGCCTTTCACCACGACCCAGTGTTCCGCCCGGTGATGGTGCATTTGCAGGGACAGGCTGGCGCCGGGGTTTACGCTGATGCGCTTCACCTGGTAGCGCTCTGCCCGGTCGATGCCCTGGTAGTTGCCCCAGGGGCGGTGCACCAGGGCGTGGATGTTGATTTCCTGCCGCTGTTCTGCGCTGAGCTGGTTCACCAGATCCTTCACCTTCTGGACTTTGTCTTTGTGGATGACCAGTATCGCGTCAGGGGTGTCGATGACCATGATGTCCTCGACGCCGACGGCGGCCAGCAAGCGGTTGTCGGAGCGGAGGTAACAGCCTTTTGCATCCCGGGTGAGTACGTCGCCGATGAGGACGTTTTCCTCTGCATCCTTGTCGCCGATCTCCCACAGGGCAGACCAGGAACCCACGTCGCTCCAGCCCGCGTTCAGAGGGATTACGACGCCGTTATCGGTATGTTCCATGACTGCATAGTCAATGGAGTCGGAGGGACAGGCGTTGAAACTCTCTTTTTCCAGACGGATAAAATCCGTATCCGCAACCGCTTGCTCCCAGGCCTGCCTGCTCGCATGCAGGATATCGGGGGCGAACTGTTCCAGCGCATCCAGGTAACGGGATGCCTGAAAGATGAACATGCCGCTGTTCCAGAAATAATCACCGGAACCGAGATAGCGTTCGGCGGTGGCCCGGTTCGGTTTTTCCACAAATTGGCTGATCCGCATGGCATCTGACTGCTCATCCAGCTTGTTGCCGCCCTGGATGTAACCATATCCGGTTTCCGGTGCCGTGGGCACGATGCCGAATGTCACCAAATGCCCTTTCCTTGCAAGCTGTTCGGCTTCGGCAAGTGCTGCATGAAACCCGGCAATGTCTTTGATCACATGATCTGCTGGCAACACCAGCAGCACGGGGTCATCATCAGTGGAGGTCTTTTGCAGCACATGAAAAGCAGCTGCGGCGACGGCCGGGGCGGTGTTCCTGCCCATGGGTTCCAGAATAATGGCCGGATTGCTCGTGGCGTCGGTTTGTAGCTGGTGGGCGACAAAAAACCGGTGTTCTTCGTTGCAGACGACAACCGGGTCTTCTATCCCTGCATAAGTTTTCAGGCGGTTGCAGGTTTCCTGCAGCATGCTGTGTTCAGACAGCAATGGCCAGAACTGTTTGGGGTGGGTCTTGCGGGATACCGGCCACAATCTTGTGCCCGAGCCACCGGAGAGAATAACGGGGATCATTGCGCGATGTTCCAAGAGTTTGGTTTGGCGGAGTTTTTTAACTATACCACAGGGCGGAAATCAAGGAGGTGTATGCGATCCCCCGTCCTCCCGGATCTTGTACAGGGCGCCCAGAGGATCCAGATACACAGGGATAACGGGCAGGCGGGCATCCCCCCAGCGCAGGGTTTGGCTGTGCTGGTCGAATTCGAGTCCGGAGATGGGGTGCAGGATGAGAATATATCCCCCTTTCTTTTCGTACGCCAGCTTTGGGTAGCTGCCTTGGTTGAAGACATTGTGCGGCGCCAGCCACCAGGGTGTTTTTGCCCGGAAGTAATCGGTTTTTTTGCCCAGCACATAAACAAACTGGGGGCTGGCGGGCAGTATCTGTTTTTTCAGGTGCTGAAAATACCGGTAGTAATCTGCATCCAGCCCGGATTCGTACTTTTCCGCCAATGACTTTCCGGCATAGACATTGTGGGTGAGCTGCAGTTGCTGAAGCAGGTTGAACAGCCAGCGGGCATCCAGCAACATCCAGCCAAGCAGCACTACAGCAGCGATTTTCCTGGCGTTGACGGGGTGCTTCTTCCAGTGCATCAGCAGGCTGTAGAGCAGCAGGCTGAGGAGAACCCAGGCACCCACCACAAGGGTAGCAGGCAGGCGGCCATTGGCGGCGCCACCATAGATGAAGTTGATGGAATGCTGAGACCATACTTCAAATTCCAGCCAGTCGGAAACAATACTTAGCCAGCTTTGTTCGAGGGTACCCGGGAAAAATTCCAGTCCCTGCAAGCTCCAGGACTGGGAGCTGTTTTCCGTAAAGATAAATCCGTATTCAGAAATATGTCCGCCCCATTGTCTGTGACGCTTCAGATCCAGGTGATCCAGCACGTTTTCTTCCAGCGCCATGGTAAAAATCTCGCCGGTTTTGGCAGAACGCCAGAAGAACAGGGGTAGATCGTCTGCCAGCATTGCCGGAGTCAGCTGGAATTGCAGATAGCGGAACCGATCGCTGTTTTCCAGACCCTGAAGGTTGCTGATGATGGCCTTGCCGTTGGTGTATTGATTAATGATCAATATTCCCTGTTTTTGTTCCCCCCCGCCTTTCATGAAGCGAAAGGATTCGATGGCGACAGGAGTGGACTTCCCGGTAATTTCCTTTGCAGGTGTTTGTAAATTCAGGAATGCCGTAAGTGCGCCGCCAAGCAGCAAGGCCGCCAGCAGCAAGGCGCTGAACATCGGCAGACGCAGGAGCCATTTCATCTTTTCTCGACCTCCCGCGGCTGGGCTGGCTGGTGAAACACGGCTTGCCAGTTGAGCAGCAATACAAAGATCAGTGCGGGCAATACCTGCAACAGCAAGCGACCAAATGCGGTGCTGTCCTTGACCCATTCACCTTCTGCCGACAGAAAAAACACGGTAGCAATGATGGTCGTCAGCAACAATATGAAAGACAGCGCAGAATGCCTGGCGCGCTGCTTCCCATGCACCAGCACCAGCAGCAGCGAGGCGAAAAGGTAGAAATACAGAAGATTCCAGCTGCTGTTGGAAAAAAGGTTGTTGATGACGGCAAAAGAAACATCCTGGGGCTGCAATGTGATTGCACCCAGCCGGGGAAGATAAAAGGCGCCGTCTGCGTATCCGATCTGTCCCAGCCACGGCAGGTTCAGCAGGCTGTAGCCGCTGAAGATGGCAAGTGCTGCGGTAGCGGCCATGGCCAGAAGCAGCTTCCATGACAATACCTGCATGATGGCAAACAGCAGCCCCATCATCAGCCAGAGGCTGCCTTCCCGTTTGATGAATGCGCCCAGGCCAAGAAACAGCAATCCCGTTAGCAATTGTGTCCTGTCCTGTGACTGCGACCATTGCAGCAGGGCGACAAAGCCCAGACCGGCAAAGCCGCCCAGCCACAGGTCAGCGTATCCGGGCAGAGCCAGATGGGCGTTCAGCAAGGGGATGGAAACCAGTAGGTAAACCCCGGCAATGGCCAGCAAGGCAGGCCAGCCCAGTGACCTGCCTTGCCCGTATAGCGCCAGGATGAGGGCGATACCCGCGAGCAGCCCGGGAAATACCGCCACAGCATCGTTCCATTGTCCCTGCAGCATGACCGGCCACAACTGAATCAGGGAAACAATAAGTGGATAACCATGGGCAGGGATGGTGTAGATGCCTGGATTCGAGGTGTTCAGCCAGGCTTCTGCGCCAATGAATGGAGACAAATCCTGATTCAGGAACCAGATCTTTGCCCGGTAGGTCCAGGTGGTCCAGGCATCCCATGGAAGCAGGGGGCGGTTATATGCATCGTAAGCAGCAACGGCCAGGTGAGCTGTAGTGAGTGCTAGCAACAACAGCAGCAGCCACTTGTCCTGTCTCTTGATCACTGGTGCTTTGACAGGAATCGCCAGCCATCCATTGCGATACTTCTGCCAGCTCAAAAACAAGCCCAGCGCAGACAGAGCCAGGAGCAGGCCTGTGACCATGGTGGCAGATAGATGCCCAAAAATGGCATACACGCAATAGATTGCTGCCGAGCAAATGAAATATCCCAGAAAGAAGCCGTAACCCACTGCCCTGGGCAGATTGACCTGCTGTCGTTGCGCAGAGAAGGATTCCAGCCAAACCAGCCATATCGTGCCTGTGATCCAGGGAAGCAGGTAGGCGAGTATCAGCACAGGGCACTATTTCCTCAGAAGGGTGGTATTGCACCTGAATTTATGGATTCAGGACTGTAGTAAATGGCACTTACTTAATGGTGCCTCGAATAATTGTAATACCGGCGCAGGCCGGTATCCACAACCTGTTGATTTATCTGGACTCTGGCTTTCGCCGGAGTGACGAAATCTGTATTTTTCGAGGTGCCCTTAAACTAAAAACAGCCGTCATCCCGGCGCATGCCGGGGTCCATGGTGGTCAATTGCCCCTGGCTTTCTGGATTCCGGCATGCTCCGGAATGACGATTTTTTATAAATCCCCTTAAGTTAAGTGCCATTCAGGACTGTAGTCAGTTGCTTTTCTTGTCGCTGGTGATTGCATCTTCCAGACGCTTCTCCAGTATTGCCACTCGTTGCACCAGACGGGTAAGTTTCACTTCATTTCTGGAACGCTCGATATCCATCACCAGAATCTTCACTACCATGGCCACCAAGCCCAGCAGCAGAGGAATAACCGGCGGATAGCTGATGCCCAGAGTGCGGCCTATCCAGTCCGCGATTTGCGGGAAAACCCCCAGAATCGCCATCACCATCGCCACGGGAATCCACCACAAGGCGTAGCGGGTGTGCAGATGATCCCGCCGGACCAGATAGAAAATCAGCCCCGCAGTCAGCAGGCCAATGGTGGCGGAAATCCAATTGATGTGCGACATGATTTGACCAAGGCTTCTTGGGTGACAGTTTGCGCAATTTTAACAACTTGTAGGGTTCTCTGTTGCGAACTATTTCCGGCCACGCTTGCTCAATCCCAGGATACTGGCCTGCACCATATAATAAGCAACCATCAGCCAGGAGCTGTACACGCGGGAGCGCCCCGAAGCCCGTGGGCACATTCCGACCTGAATTTCTGTGATGGTCAGGGTGTTTCTCTTGAGATGGGTGAGTACGCCGATATCCTGGTATTCAAGCAGTGTTGCCTCCCTTCCGGCCAGCAGCCGTATCGCGGGTGCATTGTAGGCGCGAAACCCCGAGGTAATGTCCTCCATGCGCAGGCCAGAAATCCATTTCAGAAATACCCAGGCAATTTTGCGCAGCCGGGAGCCGCGGCTGATGCACGCGCCGATACTGACATCGTAAAGACCGTTAAACACGGGTGAAAACAGTCTGGTAAGTTCTCTGGCTTCGTGCTGGCCATCGGCATCCATGGTAATGACAAACCGGTAATTTTGCTGTAACGCAAAGCGCATGCCCGCCTGCAAGGCGCCCCAGGCTCCAAGTTGCACTGCCAGGGTAAGCACCGTGGCGCCAGCTTCCTCGGCAACGGTGGCGGTGTTATCTGTGCTGGCGTCGTCAATTACCACCACCCGACAACCTGTAAGGTGAATTGCTTCCCTGATGACAGTCGAGACAGACAGGGCTTCATTGTGTGCCGGAATGAGTATGAGTACGGAACGGAACATGACTTCCTGGGGTATGGGTGTGGATACCGTGTTAACAAGGCATATGGAATGAAATTTCCTTATATAACTCAAAGACCTGCTTTTCAATCGTCTCGATTTTGAACATTGTATCAAAGCGTTTCCTGGCGCGCCTTCCCATTTCTGCGCATTCTGCTTCGTGGGTTGCCAGATACTGTAAGGCTGCAGCCAGTTCTGTTGCATTGCCTGCTGGTACCGTCATGCCGGTTTTTCCATCCTCGACCACCCAGCTCATGCCCGATCCAGCCACCTCGGTCACCACTGCCGGTTTGCCGGCACGGGCGGCTTCCAGCAGCACCATGCCAAAAGCTTCGGTTCTTTCAATGGAAGGCAGGCACAGGCAATGGCAGCTTTGCAGTAGATGGGAAAGTATTTCATCTGATTGTTTTCCCAGGAGTTTTACTTTCTGCTCCAGGCCGTTGATGTGAACCAGCTGTTGCAGCTCTGTGTATATTTCTCCGTCGCCAATGAGATTTACCTGAATGGCGTCAACCCGTCCGGCGGCGTGAATCAGATACTCAAATCCCTTGTAGTAGGTCAGTCGCCCGACAGCCAATACCCGCAGAACATTCGCGTTCCAGGCATTTTCTTCCGTGCGGGATGGGATTTCCGGTTGATCTCTCATGCCAAGGGGAATGATCCGGCATTTGTCCTGCCAGTCAGCCAGGGGCAGACTGCTGGTTAAATAGGGAGGAGAGGTAGCAATAATCTGCCGGGATTGCTTCAGCAGGGATCGCTCCATGGGACGATAAAGCCGGTAAGCCAGCTTTACCCGCCAGTCCAGAGCCGATGACACCACGTCTGCATGCCAGTGTGCGACCCAGGGAATACTGTGGGCAGCCGCCACAGACATCACCCAAAATGCTGACGGATTGGGCATGTGCAGGTGAATGACATCTGGCCGGAACAGAGAGATTTGCTGTTTCAGCCGGGAGCGAAAGGCCGGACTCACTGGTGTAAAGAACAGGGTGCCGAAGCTGCCAACCCGGATGATTTCAACACCATTGTCCGTTTCTGAAATTGTAGTGCTGCCTCGATGGTTGTGCACCAGTACCCGCACATAGAGCCCGGATTCTGCCTGTGCCTGTACCAGTTCATGGAGAAAGGTCTCCATGCCTCCGTGAAAAGGGGGGTAGTATTTGCCGATGTGGAGGATTTTCATGGAGTGGAATCATAGCATCCTCCCATCGGAGGATCGGGCAAACCCCCACTCCGAGGAAGATTTTCAAATACCGAAGTGCTACTATCCCTGCCCGTGTCAGGAAGGCCCCGTATTTTCGAATGAAAAAATTTTGGCAACTGCTGTTTTTCAAGGTCAAGTGCCGACTCAAATCAGAAGCCAGCACTAGCTATCTGAACTATGGATGGTGGGTGGTAGAGCCAATATTGCACATGGCCGCATTCTATTTCGTGTTTGCGGTATTGATGAACGGTGGCACGGAGAATTTCGTGGTATTCCTTCTGTGCGGGCTGATTCCCTGGCTGTGGTTCAACAAAAGTGTCAGCAATGCAACAGCATCCATTCGCGGTGGATACAGCATCATGATGCAGACCCGTGTACCCATCTCGCTGTTTCCGGCGGAAATTGTTACCCAGGATCTGGTGAAGCAACTGCTGGTGTTTGTGCTGCTGCTGCTTTTCCTGCTCGCGTACGGAACAACACCAAATATTCACTGGCTGGCACTGATACCCCTGATTCTGGTGCAACTGGCTCTTGTGCTCGCAGTGTCTTTTTTGGTCGCAATGCTCGAACCTTTCCTGCCGGATCTGAGATATCTGGTGCAAACAGGCCTGATGTTGATGATGTTCGGCTCAGGTATTTTCTATACCTATGATTTGATCCTGCCGGAACACAGAGGGATGTTTTTCCTTAATCCCATGGCCAACCTGATCAAGAACTACCGAGAGGTGCTGATGTATCAGCACTGGCCCGATTGGATTGCGCTGGCGAATATTTTTCTTTTTTCTATCGTTGTCTTGGGATTGTGTGTTTTGTTTCTGCAGAAACAGAGAACTACCTATGTCCGCCTGGTGCTGGAAACCTGAAATATGCAGGCTACAGCGATCTCTGTGCAGAACCTTGGCATCAGCTACCGCAAGCGCCTTTCCCTGCGCCGTAGTGAGCCCCATGTGGTGCTTTCAGATGTCAGCTTTGACCTGCTCAAAGGGGAAACCCTTGGTATTATCGGCAGAAATGGCGCGGGGAAAAGTACCTTGTTACGGATTCTGGCAGGTATTCTCAAGCCAAATAGAGGGAAAATCGCCTGGCAGGTGCAAACGGTATCGCTTCTCTCCCTGAATCTTGGGCTGGATCCCAACCTGAGTGGTGTAGATAATGCGATTTTGAGCGCGCTACTGCTGGGATTTGATCGCAGGCAGGCCGAGCAAAGCCTGCCGGAAATCATCGAATTTTCCGAGTTGGGGAAAGCCGCGTATGAACCGGTACGAACCTATTCTTCCGGCATGAATGCGCGCCTGGGTTTTTCCATAGCCATTTATTTGCAGCCGGATGTTCTGTTGATCGACGAAATCCTCGGAGTTGGCGATGTAGAATTTCAGAAAAAATCTTCCCAAGCCTTGCAAAAGAAAATTTATTCAGATCAGACAGTTGTGTTGGTTTCTCACAACGCTACGCAGGTAGAATCGTTGTGCGATCGTGTTGTCTGGATCGAGGACGGGAAAGCAATGGCGGTTGGTGTTACCGGGGAGGTACTTGAGCAATATGAAAAGTGTATACTTGGTAAGCGTTAAAGTTCGGTTTTTAAACAAAAAAAATACCGGCAATTGTTTTTTTGAGACGTTTTCCGCAAAAACTTGACCTCCTCTTGGAAATTGGCTATTTTTAATTGTATAGGTATAGAGAGTGTGGGATTATTCCACTCACGCTTGATGCCGCAGCTACTGCCGAATTGCGTTTTGGGGTGCGGTTGATGAAAGTCAGAAATAAAAGCCAATAGCTTGTGCATGATTGAGAAAGATGGTCTATTATTTGACTTGAGAGAGATTTATTTAGTGGATGAAGTACTGTTGGTGCAGGCCAATCCACCTATTTTCATTACGGAGAATTAAACCATGAAAAAACTGAATTTAGTGCTGGGCATGATGCTGGCAGGCGCCGCTGGAATGGCTGCTGCGGATAGTCTGTATATTAATGCAACGGGTGATGTCGGTGTAGGCACGAATGCTCCAACACAAAAGCTTCATGTTCTGGATGGAAACTTGAAGGTTGAACAAACTGCTGCAGGTGTGGCTGGGCGAATTGAATTTACTACTGCAGCGGGTACATGGCAGATAAATCAAAATGCCAATACTGGTCGTTTAACGTTTGTTAATCCGGCTTATCCTGGCTCGCCTTTTAAGTTTCAACCTGGCGCGCAGGACAATTTGTTCCGGGTTGGAGTTGTTGCCGCGGATACAGTTGACATTAACGGTAAGTTAGTAGTGAATAATGTACAGATTGCCGACTATGTGTTCGCCGAAGGTTACAATTTGCCTACTATCGAAGAGCAGGCCGCTTTTATGTTTGAGAACCATCACCTTCCTGCTGTACAAAAGGGAGATAAGAACATGAAAGCCAACATTGATGTAATGGGCAATCAGATGGCTATGTTGGAAGAGCTCGAGAAAGCGCATATTTATATTACCCAGCTTAATGAGGCCATCAAGGAAATGAAATCAGAGCTGGCAGAAATTAAGGCTGCAGCTAAGTAATGCCGTGATTTTTTAATATAAAATGCATCTTTAGTCGTTAGGAAAAGGCTCGCTAATTTGGCGGGCTTTTTTTTTTGCGCGTACTGTAGTTTGTAGCCTATTTGTTTTGATAGTTAAGGGCCCATGAAATATGGCGCAACTAAATTATTGTATTGTTGTTGGAAGCCAGCGTAGCGGGACTACATTAACCGCTCAAATATTGGGTGCGCATCCTCATTCAATTGTAATTGATGAAGAAGATGGTCTTTATGCTTGGACTTCTGCCTTGATAAACGGGGATGAGAAGGCTGATGAACTGCTCCTTGCCGCAATACATAATGCTCAAAATAAATATGTAGAACCAGAGAGGCGGTTTGGTGTGTCGGGTGTTCTTTCTAAGGTTAATACATTGGTTTTAAAAGCTCCAAATTTGACGTATTCGTGGTCAGAGTTAGGGGGTGTTATGCTTGGAGCAAGGATTGTTTATGTATATCGGGGAGTCAAAGCAATTGTTGCTTCCATGAAAAAATTGCAATCCGTTAGAATTGTCGAGAATCAAACAAGATACATGTTGGGAAATGAAATTATTACCCAAAGATTTCCGTCTGAAATTAAACTGCTTTGCTCAGAGTCAGAGCCAATTTGTAAGAAGATGCCTTTGGTGGCGCTGATAAAAATGTCATTTATTACAGATTTTAGGAAAGCTGGGTTTGATGTAAAAATGTTACAGTATGAAAGATTGGTAGCTGCTCCGGAACAGGCGGTAATGCGCCTGCTTAAACATGTTGGTTTAGATTGTGAAGATCAATGTGTACATTATTCCAGGCAGTACCAGGGAGTTGGGCCAGGCTTTACCGTTCGCACAAGAAAAGTGGATGAGAACTCTATTTATACATGGAGGCATGCTCTATCAGATGAAGAAAAATACAGTGTTGATGAGATAGTTGGAGATTTTCTAGATAGGCACGGGCATTTGTTTGAGGTCAATGGCATTGAATATATGTAGTCACGTTAAATATCAATGCCTAGCAAGCCAATTATAGAATGAGCTGCCTTGGTTGGGGAATTTTTGAATGACAGGTCTGTTTGGGAATCATTAATATGTGCCTTAATCAAGTTAAGGTTTTTAGTTAATCGTTCTATGTCATTTTTCCAGTTTTTTCCTAGCAAAATTCCAAAGCCGTTTTTTTCAATTTCTTTCCCTAGCACTTGATGGTTTCTGTGTGTAGGCCAAATCGCAACTGGAGTCCCATGCCCTAATGCTTGGTAAGTGCTACCAGCCCCTCCTTGTGTTATAGCTAACCGAGCATTTGGAAGGGCAATGCTTGCTGGGAACTCGTTAAAATGCTGATAAATATATCTATCACCAAAGTTGTGTGGTAAGTATGGTGGTGGGCCGACCCATACAATACCTTCTGCATCTTGAGAGTCTGCTAGGGCGTTGACTAGGCCAACAGGAAGAGGTTGACTGCCAGTTGAACCTAGTGAGAAGTACAGAAATGATGCTTTTTGAATGGATAACTGCAAGTTGCCTTTATCGGGCTGCCATATGCATGGGCCAACCACCTTGTAGTTTGTCGGGAGTTTGTCGGGTATTCTACTTAATAAGGCAGGGGGATCTGCTAGTAACACTACATCGCGCCCGTATAGTTCACGGCTATTCTCAAGTGGACTCAAGCCGCGTAATAACCTGTTATCATTATAAGTTTCTCTATGAGTGGAGTACAAATAATCCTGGACTGTAGGCTCTCTTCCTAATTTCGTTAAAAAATAATTGGTAATGTAAATTTGGGGGACATTGGGAAAAGAAACTTGATGCAGCCATGGAAGTGGCGTGAGATCGAGACACAATACATCCGCTTTAACATGTGCCACGACCTGCTCTAAGCTTTTTGCAAATTCCAAATCTCCTTTTTCTTCGTATGTAAGCTCGGATACTGGAAACTCCAACCCAATAGTTTTAGGCCCGAAGCCGGGAGATATGCACGCAAAGTAGATCTCAAGTGGGCGTATTTTTGCAAGACTGCGAGCGATGATCAGGCTTCGTCCTACATGTCCTAAAGCAGGCCCGACAATGAATAATATTCGTTTCTTAGGCATGTTTTTCAGCGCAGCTCTCGTATGGAGTTATTTAGGTGGTCTGTGGTTGGGTCGTAGTATGAGTATGTTACATCAAATGCATAAGATGCATCTATAGGTTGTATGGTATTACATGTGGGGTATGATGCTGCTTCCATTGCGCGTTATTTCATTTGGGTAATCCATTGGATTGTTACCGTGGAGGCGGGTTTATGAATTATATTGAGGAATATATATAATATGGAGAAATCAAGTGGGTTGTGTAAGTTGTGTTGTTGAAAAATAGGTGGATCTCATTGATCGGAAAGTCCTTTGTTATGGGAGCCGCAGGGAGTTGGAGCTATATATAATATTGCTGAAGGTTAGTGATGAAAAAAGAAGTTATTTGTATTTTGGGAATGCATAGGAGTGGGACAAGTTGTCTGGCAGGCAGCTTACAATATGCAGGTTTGTACTTGGGGAATGTTCATGTGGAGAATAAGTTTAACTTGAAGGGAAATCGTGAGCACATACTAATAAATAAACTACAGGAAGATGTGTTGGTTGAAAATGAGGGGTCGTGGTTTAGGCCCCCAGGCACCATTATTTGGTCAAAAACAAACTATGTGAAATTATGTGGTATTGTAAGCGAATTTAATTCTTATCCTAGGTGGGGATTTAAAGATCCTAGGTCAGTTTTTACGCTGCCAGTGTTGGAAAAATGTATTGGTAGTGTTTGTTGTGTTGGATCGTTTAGAAATCCATTTTCGGTAGCTAATTCTTTGCAGCGTAGAAATCCAAATATTGGAGACCAGTCGTTTTGGATGGATCTTTGGAATAAATATAATATGAGACTTATAGAAATATGGGAAGAAAGACGATTTCCTATTATTAATTTTGATAAGAAAGATACGGAGTATTTGGAGGATCTAAATAAAATATATGATGTGCTTGGCCTAGAGGGGGGAGATAAAGATAGCCGCTCATTATTTTTTGATACGTCAATGAGGGCAGAGGTTAGCGAAGAAGCAGAAGGATTGCCAGGTAATATATTGGCAACATATCGGCGATTGCAAGAAATATCAATTTAGGGCTCTTCAGGAAAATTAGTGGGTAAAAATATAGCGAACTGACGGTAAGAAGGATAGTGATTCTGGAATATTGAGGGTAGAGCATCCTGCCCTGATTCTGAGAAGATGGAAATGTCGAGCAACCATCCAATCAGAAAGAGGAACAGGATGCAGATCAAGACTATCCTCAATCGCGTACAGAAATACAAATCTTTCGTATACGGAGCGGTTCATTGGGTTGAAGAGGCCACGGTGCCGACCCTTGAGGTTGAGATGGAAGCTCGCACCAACAGTCGGCCTGTGTGCGGTCGCTGCGGCTGCAAGAGGCCGGGGCTACGACAGGTTGCCTGTCAGGCGTTACGAGTTCATTCCGATATGGGGGATCAAGGTGTTTTTGGTCTATCCCCCCCCCCGGCGGGTTGAGTGCCCGCGCTGTGGGGCTCGGGTTGAAAGGATCCCCTGGGCCGTCGGCAAGCACCGGACCGGAGAACCTGACAGCGAAACAGGACACCAAACTGGCAGAGTTGCTACAGTACAATCTGAAGTCGATTCGGAGTTATCTTCTGAAAGAAGAGTTCCAGTTGTTCTGGCAA
>JAJRUY010000241.1 GCA_024277555.1 Gammaproteobacteria bacterium
GGGGCAGGAAGTCGAAGATGCCACCTCCCTGGTTATTGAGCAGCAACAATATCATATCCTGATCCCGTGCAAGAGCCAGGGCATTGAGATCATGGAAGAACGCCAGATCGCCGACAACCCCCAGCACCTTTCCCTCTCCCTGATAGGCACTGGCAATGCCCGCCAGGGTGGACAGGTTTCCATCGATGCCGCTGGCGCCACGATTACCATATACGGCGACATCCTTGCTGCAAGTTCCGGAATAGGCATCCAGAAAGCGTACCGCCATGGAGTTGCCGCTGAACAGCAGGCTTTGCGCCGGCAATTCTTGCAGCATATAACGCATGATCTGTGCTTCCAGGGGCAGTTGCAGTTGCTGCAATCGTTGTTCGGCCTGCTGATCCAGCGACTGCCATGCTTCTAGCCAGTTGGGAATCGGTGCTGGCAGCTCCAGGGAAAGCAGTTGCCGGCAAAAAGCCTGCGTTGATGCCTGTATGGTTTTTACTGCCACCCCAGGCCTGTCCATCCCACGTCCGGATTCATCCACCCACCAGTACAGCACGCCGCCCTGCTCTTCCAGGTATTCCTGCAAGGTTCTGGAAACCGGGGTGCTGCCAAAATGCAGTATCCATTCTGTTTTAAGCTGCGCAGACTGCGTTTTGCCGCGCAAAAACAGGTCGTAGTGACTGACCACTGCTCCAGAAGAAGCAAAGCGCAAGCCGCAAAGTGGATCGGCCAGCACCGGACACCCCAGGCTCTGGCCAAGTTGCAGCAGCTCGGGACAGACTGCTCCCGGCCCACAGATAATGATGCCGTTTTTTCCAGGCAGTGCTGCCGCGAGGGCTTGCAGATCATCCCCGAACAGCGTCAGCAAAGGCTTTGCCAGCTCTTCCACTTCTACTGCTGGTACAGATTGGGGCAGAAGTTCTGGCACCAACGGTTCCCGCAGGCAGATATTGGCATGCACCGGTCCGGCATTCACTCCCGATGATTCTCTGACCAGCTGCCGCCCCAGCATCCGCAGGCGTTGCAACACCGCTGGAGAAGCTTCTGCTACCGGCAATTGGTGAAACGCCCGCACATGGCTGCCAAACAGTTTGATCTGATCAATGGTCTGGTTGGCCATACACTGCTGCATTTCCCACGGGCGGTCGGCACTGAGCAGGATCAGTGGAATCTGTTGCTGACCGGCTTCTACCACAGCTGGAAACCAGTTCGCAACTGCGGTACCGGAAGTACAAATCAGCACCACTGGCTTGCCGGTCGCAATGGCGATACCCAAGGCAAAAAAAGCCCCACCACGCTCATCCACCGCCACATGATGTTGCAGCTGGGGATGCAGCACCGCAGCCAGAGTCAGGGGGGTATTGCGCGATCCGGGAGAAAGCACCAGCTGCTCCACGCCAGCGCCGACCAATCCATCCAGCAGCGCCAGACAGCAGTCTAGATTACTTCTGCCCTGATCCATCATCTGGTCAGTGCATGCAGCATGGGCTCGAACTTGAGCAGGGTCTCTTGCAGCTCCTGTTCCGGATTCGACACACGGGTTATGCCCGCGCCAGCATACAGCCGGGCTTTCTTGCCCTGAACCAGGGCACAACGCAGTATTACCGACATCTGAGCCTCGGAATTGTCACCCAGCCAGCCAAAAGCTCCGGTATACCAGCCACGTGAAAGATGTTCATGCTCCCGAATCCATGCCAATGCTGAACCACGGGGCACGCCGCCTACTGCCGGAGTGGGATGCAAGGCATCGAGAATCTGCAGGGGACGCACGGCAGGCTTCGGTATGGCATTCACTGATGTATACAGATGGGAAAGAGAGCGGAAGGAAAGGGGGCGGACCGTCTTGTCTGTTTTCAATCCGGTACACAACGGCTCCAGGGCCTCCTCGATAGCCCGCACCACCGGAGCATGTTCGTAGGCTTCCATTTCTGCGTTTGGCTGGCGCACATGAGCAGGAAAAGTGCCAGCCAACGCGTCACAATGAATGCGCTCTGCATTCATGTCAAAAAGCTTCTCCGGGGTGGCGGCAAGCAATACTCCTTGCCCAAAGCTCACCGAAAGTATGGTGCAACCAGGATACTGTTGCGCCAGGGGCGATAGCAGCTGGCGATGTGGCACCAGTGCCGGAAACCGCAGTTTCAACTGGCGCGCCAATACCACTTTTTCCAGTTTGCCCGCACCCATGGCAACGATTGCTTCTGTGACATTGCTCTTCCAGACGGAAGCCTCGGGCAGCTCTGTTTGCAAAAATGCTGGTGGAACAACCCCGGGAACAGGATCAACCCGTCGTAGCGCAGATCGCAGCTGCTTTATCCAGCTACTGATCACTTTCTCCGGCTGGGTGTCCTCGTTGCGGAAACAACTGAAGGTCAGGATGCAACGCCCGTTGTTCCATTCAAACAGCAGCTGCGGTATATACAGGCCGGCATTGTCAAATCCTTGCCAATTATCTTGCGCCCGGAATGCTGGATCGAAAGCAAACCCCAGAAAAGCACGCACCTTGGCACGCCCGCTACCCTGGGTGATTCTTGTCCAGCTTGCCTGCAGTTGCTGATAGGCCGCATCCAGCTCCTGAAAACGCCCTTCGCCCTGCGCTTTCAGGGAATATGCCATGCCCAGTCCCAACAGGCGATGGTTCCTGGCTGGCTGATGCCAGTACAGCCAGGTCAAGGGCTGTGATGGCGGTGCTGGCAGCTCCCTGAC
>JAJRUY010000242.1 GCA_024277555.1 Gammaproteobacteria bacterium
AGCGGCGTTTGTTTTGAAGTTCGGCAGAGATAGTCACCGCAGGTTGATCATTCAGCTGAATATTGGCGCGGAATTGGTGCTGGAATGCCAGCGGTGTCTGCACCCTATGGTGCAAACGGTGGCCAGCGAAATCTGTCTGGCGCTGGTGCGCGGCGAAAAGGAAGCCGAGCTGCTGCCGAAAGAGTTGGAACCACTGCTGAGTGGAGAAGGCGAATACCTGGGCATTGCTGAATTGATTGAAGAAGAGCTGCTGCTCGGGATTCCTTCATCACCACGACACGAAGAACAGAATTGTAACCGGCAGATAGACGCCCAGGAGCGTCATCTGTCAAATACCGAACCGAAAGAAAGTAATCCTTTCGCCATTCTCGCCGGTTTGCATACCGGCAAGAACGACAATTGAGAAATTGCAGGAGATAGCCCCATGGCCGTACAGAAAAGTCGTAAAACCCCATCCAGACGAGGCATGCGTCGTTCCCATGACAGCCTCAAGTCCGAAACATTGTCTATCGATCCCACTTCCGGTGAGACACATCTGCGACATCATGTAAGCCCGGACGGCTTCTATCGTGGCCGCAAGGTAATCAACGACTGAAGGAATTCCTGGCCCAGTTCGTGAACTCCTACCTCGCGCCCAGTGGATTCTACAACTGCATTGAAGCAGACTCTGGCGTGAATAACTTCCGGAGTTTCTTTTATGACTGAGAATGTCACGATCGCTCTGGATGCCATGGGTGGCGATCACGGTGTATCCGTGGTCGTTCCGGCGGCCCTGAATTACCTGAAGCATCATCCAGGTCACGAGTTGATCCTCGTAGGCAGGGAAGAAGCCATTCGCGAGCAGCTGCCTGACGGGCAGCCACCCGCAGGCATGATTATTCATGGCGCTTCCCAGGAAGTGGGCATGAATGAGTTGCCTTCCCAGGCTCTGCGCAAGAAAAAAGACTCCTCCATGCGTGTTGCTCTTGATCTGGTGAAGGCCGGCACTGCAGATGCCTGTGTGAGTGCGGGGAATACCGGCGCACTCATGGCCACAGCACGCTTCGTACTAAAAATGCTTCCCAATGTTGATCGTCCGGCCATTATTTCAGCGTTACCTGCGATCAACGGCCGCACATGGATGTTGGATCTAGGCGCCAATGTGGATTGCAGTGCGCAGCATCTGTTCCAGTTTGCGGTCATGGGTTCTGAACTGGTTACCGTCATTGACGGCATTCCTGCGCCAACGGTTGGCCTGCTCAATATTGGCCAGGAGGAAATCAAAGGCAATGAACAGGTCAAGGCCGCCCATGAGTTGTTGCGCCATACCTCACTGAACTATATTGGCTATGTGGAAGGGGACGACATCTATCTGAATGACAAACTGGATATTGTGGTTACTGATGGTTTTATCGGCAATGTTGCGTTGAAAACCAGCGAGGGTGTGGCGAAGATGATTCGCAACAACCTCAAGGAAGGATTCAGCCGTAACATCTTCACCAAACTGTCAGCCCTGGTCGCCTTGCCAGTGTTGAAAGGCCTGAGCCGCCGTATCGATCCACGCCGCTACAATGGAGCAAGCCTCCTCGGATTACGGGGTGTGGTGGTCAAGAGTCATGGAGGAACCGATGCCATGGGCTACGCCCATGCCATTGATATTGCCGCAAAAGCCGTGCATGCAGATATTGCCGCCCGCATCGAAGAAGGCGTCAGCAAGCACCTGGCGGACCAGAGGCTCTTGGCATGAGCATATACTCCAGAATCACTGGTACGGGTAGCTATCTGCCTGAAAAGGTGTTGAGCAACCACGACCTGGAGAAAATGGTAGAAACATCTGACCAATGGATTCAGGAACGCACCGGCATCAAAAAGCGCCATATTGCCGAAGCAGGCCAGACTACATGTGATCTGGCGGAGCAGGCAGCGGCAAGAGCGCTCAAAGCAGCGGGAAAAACAGCTCAGGATATCGACCTTATCGTGGTTGCAACAACCACACCAGACAAGATTTTTCCCAGTACCGCCTGCCTGTTGCAGCAACGCCTCGGGAACCATGGTTGTGCGGCCTTTGATATTCAGGCGGTCTGTACCGGGTTCATTTATGCAATGGGCGTGGCGGACAAGTTCATCAAGACCGGTACCGCCCGTACCGCGCTGGTTGTTGGTGCGGAAACCCTTTCCCGCATTCTGGATTGGAATGACCGTGGCACCTGTATCCTGTTTGGCGATGGAGCAGGCGCCGTAATACTGGAGGCTGCGGACAAGCCAGGCATTCTGTCTACGCATTTGCATGCGGATGGCGCCTATGAAGAGCTGCTCCACGTTCCCGGCGGCATCTCCAGGGGCTTCGATATGGAAGCTGGTGACGCTGACCCGCATTTCATGCAGATGAAAGGCAATGAAGTTTTCAAAATGGCGGTCAACACCCTGGGGCGCATTGTTGATGAAACCCTGGCAGCCAACGGCATGCAGAAATCAGACATCGACTGGCTGGTTCCCCACCAGGCAAATATCCGCATTATCAAGGCCACGGCGCGCAAGCTTTCCATGGATATGGATAACGTCGTAGTAACTATCGGAGAACACGGTAATACATCGGCGGCATCGGTTCCCCTGGCGCTGGATACCGCCGTAAGAGATGGGCGCATCAAACGGGGTGAAACCTTGCTGCTGGAGGCATTCGGCGGAGGATTCACCTGGGGCTCTGTTCTACTCAACTATTAATTCTTCACTATTATGACCATACATATCGGCATCGTTTTTCCCGGCCAAGGCTCTCAGAGCATCGGCATGCTCGGGGAGCTGGCTGACCAGTTCCCTGTTGTAGAACAAACTTTTGAAGAAGCATCGGAAGTGCTGCAGATGGATTTGTGGGCGCTGGCCAGTGAAGGTCCGGCGGAAACGCTCAACCAGACAGAAAACACCCAGCCCGCCATGCTTGCAGCAGGAATTGCCACATACCGGGTATGGCTGTCCCAGGGCGGCTCGGCGGGAGAGATTATGGCAGGGCACAGCTTGGGTGAATATAGCGCACTTACCGCTGCTGGCAGCCTGGCCTTTACAGATGCCATAAGCCTGGTTGCGGCACGGGGTCGGTTTATGCAGCAAGCAGTTCCTGCAGGTCAGGGAGCAATGGCAGCGGTTCTCGGCCTGGATGATGATGCTGTGAAGGCAGTTTGTTCCCAGGCAGCCGATGGTGAAATTGCAGCGGCGGTGAACTTCAATTCACCGGGTCAAGTGGTGATCGCCGGTGACAAGGCGGCAATTGACAGGGCCATAGAACTGGCGAAAGAGGCCGGGGCAAGACGCGCCCTGCCGTTGCCGGTAAGCGTTCCCTCCCACTGCGACCTGATGCGCCCGGCCGCCGAACAGCTTTCCAGCATGCTGGAAACGGTAGAGATACAGCTGCCGGAAATACCTGTTGTTCACAATGTCGATGTAGCTATTGCTGACAGCGTTGCCGCCATTCGTGAAAAACTGGTGCAACAACTGTACCGGCCTGTACGCTGGGTGGAAATTGTGCAGGAGATGAAAAACAAGGGCATGGAGCAACTGCTGGAGCCAGGCCCAGGCAAGGTGCTGAGCGGACTGGGAAAACGCATCGACAAAACCCTAACATTCCTGCCGGTGTCTGATCCGGCATCACTGGAAAAAGCACTGGAGAGCTGCAATGCCTGAAAATACTGTTGCACTGGTTACCGGCGCCAGCCGGGGGATAGGCCGCGCCATCGCCACCCGCCTTGGAGCACAGGGAATCACGGTTATTGGTACAGCTACCACAGATGGTGGCGCAGAAGCCATAAGCACATGTTTCCATGCGGCTGGAATCAATGGCGAAGGCATGAAGCTGGATGTGTCAGACGCCGATTCAGTAAACGCCGTGGTAACTTCCATTGCAGAAAAATATGCGCCTGTTACCATTTTAGTAAACAATGCTGGAATAACCCGCGATGACCTGCTGATGCGCATGAAACCGGAAGAGTGGGACGCCGTAATCAATACCAATCTCAGCTCCTTGTACCGCGTCTGCAAAGCCTGCATCCGTGGCATGATGAAAGCCAGAGCCGGGCGCATTGTGAACATTTCATCCGTGGTTGGCAGCAGTGGTAACGCCGGACAAACCAATTATTCAGCCGCCAAGGCAGGCATGCTGGGTTTCACCAAATCACTGGCCCAGGAAATTGGTTCCCGTGGCATTACAGTTAATGCCGTATCACCTGGCTTTATCGATACAGACATGACCAAAGAATTACCGGAAACACAGCGTAAAGCACTGTTGGCCGCCATCCCCCTGGGACGCCTGGGTTCGCCAGAGGAGATTGCCGCCGCAGTGGCTTTTCTGGTTTCAGAGGATGCTGCTTACATCACCGGCACCACGATGCATGTAAATGGCGGCATGTACATGACCTGATGCTGTTTATTGATATTTATTCCATCATATTGAATTAAATATAATTTATTGCTTGGTTATTTTTGCAAAATGCAGACAAACAGCGAATTTGGCTAGTAAGCAAATTCCGCATACAATACGACGTTAATGCGCGGCGCCTGGATCGCGCTCTACCGGAGGAAAAATACGAAAATGAGCAGCATTGAAGAACGTGTCAAAAAGATTGTCGCTGAACAGCTGGGTGTAAGTGAAGACGAAGTTACCCCCGAAGCTTCATTCATCGATGACCTGGGCGCTGACTCCCTTGACGCAGTGGAGCTGGTAATGGCTTTGGAAGAAGAGTTCGAGTGTGAAATTCCTGATGAAGAAGCAGAAAGCATCACTACTTTGCAACAAGCAGTAAATTACATCAACGCTAACGGCTGATCGCCAGGCTTAGTCAGGCCGCAGCATTTCCCGGATCAGCTCCTCCCCCTTGAATGGGGCGGCGGCTGATCGGAAAATCGTGGTTTTTGGTTACTGTACCAACAGAGGTTTCCTTGATGTCCAAAAGAAGGGTAGTAGTCACAGGGCTGGGCATGATTTCGCCCGTAGGCCTTGATGTAGCGAGCAGCTGGGAGAACATCCTGGCGGGCAACAGTGGCATCAAGCCGATTACACATCTGGATATAGAGCCATTCAGCGTGCGTTTTGGCGGGCCGATCTACGGTTTTGATATCGAGCAATACATCCCGAAAAAAGAAGCCAGGAAGATGGACAAGTTTATCCACTACGGCATTGCCGCAGCGGATCAGGCCATCAAGGATGCAGGTATAGAAGCAACAGAAGAAAACGCCAGGCGTATCGGTGTGGTTGTTGGCTCCGGAATCGGCGGCATTACCGGTATCGAGCAGGGTTATGCAGCCTACCTCAAAGGCGGGCCGAGAAAAATCTCCCCTTTCTTTGTGCCGGCGAATATCGTGAACATGGTCGCTGGCCATATTTCCATCATCAATGGTTTCAAGGGGCCCAATATCTCCATTGTTTCCGCCTGCAGCACCGGAGCGCACTGTATTGCCGACGGCATGCGCATGATCCAGTACGGCACCAGCGATGTTATCGTTGCCGGCGGCGCCGAGATGGCGACCTCTCCCACCGGGCTTGGTGGCTTTGCTGCTGCCAGGGCGCTCTCTACCCGCAACGATGATCCCCAGGGCGCGAGCCGTCCCTGGGACAAGGATCGGGATGGCTTCGTGCTCAGTGACGGCGCTGGTGTCGTAGTCATCGAGGAACTTGAATACGCCCGCGCCCGGGGAGCCAATATCTACTGTGAGCTGGTTGGCGCGGGAATGAATTCCGATGCCTTCCACATGACATCTCCTTCTCCTGGTGGCGAAGGTGCCGCAGAATGCATGCGCCTGGCGATGGAAGACGGCAACATCAATCCGGAACAGGTGGCCTATATCAACGCCCACGGCACCTCCACTCCAGCAGGCGATGTGGCCGAAACCATGGCTATGAAGCGCGCCTTTGGCGATCACGCCTACAAGCTGTGCGTCAGTTCCAGCAAATCCATGACCGGCCACATGCTGGGCGCTGCGGGCGGTGCAGAAGCGGTGTTCACCATTCTTGCGCTACGCGATCAGGTAGCGCCACCGACCATCAACCTGGACAATCCGGATCCGGAATGTGATCTTGATTATGTTCCTCACACTGCCAGGGAAATGCCCATGGAAGTGGCATTGTCCAACTCTTTCGGTTTCGGCGGCACCAATGGCACGCTGGCTTTCAGTCTCCTTAAAGATTGATTCGATCGCTTGTTAACGGCATTCCCCAGGATCAGGTATCCATTCTTGATCGGGGTTTGCAATTTGGTGACGGGTTGTTTGAAACCCTGGCTGTAGTCGAAAACAGACTGTGCCTGTGGAACCTTCACATGCATCGCCTGCAAACAGGCTGCAAGCGACTGGGAATCGCTGCTCCGGATACCCGGCTTCTACACCAGGAAGCAACCCGGATTGTAGCGGATGAGCAGCAGGCGGCGCTGAAGATCATCGTTACCCGGGGTGCAAGCCAAAGAGGCTACAAGCCAGCTGCAGGCGCTTCTCCTACGCGGATTCTGTCCCTGTTTTCCTGGGATGGTCCATGTTCTGATCTGCTGAGAATCTCTGTCTCTACCCGGCATTTGGGGCACCACCCCGATCTTGCCGGAATCAAGCACCTCAATCGCCTTGAGCAGGTACTTGCCCGCATGGAGTGTGCAGAGGGCATAGAGGAAGCACTGATGCAGGATGTTCAAGGGCGTGTCATAGAAGGCATCATGAGCAACCTGTTTCTCCACCAAGGGCAGCAACTTCTTACCCCGATGCTGGATCAGTGCGGTGTTGAAGGTGTGGTGAGAAAACTGATTCTGGATGTAGCGAAAGACAAGGATTGTGAAATCATTACCGGAGACTTTACCCTGGATAACGTACTGCAATCCGATGCCCTGTACCTCACCAGCGCACTTGGCGGCATCCGCTTCGTTTCTGAAATTGCCGGTCATGACTGGAAGCCCGGAGCATCTTTCCACCCTCTTCTTGCGGAAGCGGCGACGGGCGTATTCAGTTGATGCCGAGTCCCATGCAGAAACTATTTCGCAAATCGGCTATTGCATTGATCCTTCTTGCAGGACTGGCAGCTGTCCTGCTATGGAACCACTATAAGGCATTCCTGGACACGCCCCTGGCATTGCCAGAGCAAGGCATGGTGTTGAATGTGCCCCAGGGCATGTCCCTGGGCAAGCTGGCGTACCAGCTGGAGCAGCAAAAAATACTCGAAGATGCCCGCCTGCTGCGCCTGTATGGGCATTTTCACCCGGAAGCAACACGAATCAAGAGCGGAGAATACCAGCTGTCCGCAGGCCTTACTCCAGTAACAATGCTGGATCTGCTGGTGGCAGGAAAAACCATCAGCCATTCCATTACCCTGGTAGAGGGATGGACTTTTGCGCAAATGATGCAGGCTGCTCATAGGCGCTCGGAGTTGCACCACAGCCTGAAAGGCTTGAGCAGTGAAGAAATCATGCAACGTCTGGGGCATGAGGGAGAGCATCCGGAAGGCCGTTTTTTCCCTGATACCTATCTCTACCCCAGGGGGTTTTCCGATCTTGAGTTACTGCAGCGGGCTTATACGCGGATGCAGGAAACACTGGCCCAGGCCTGGGCCCAGCGACCAGAAGATTTCCCGCTGAAAAGTCCTTATGAGCTGCTGATTCTCGCTTCCATCGTGGAAAAGGAAACCGGCATGGCAGGAGAGCGGGATCGGATTGCCGGGGTATTTCTCCGGCGCTTGAAAAAAGGCATGAGACTGCAGACGGATCCAACCGTGATCTATGGCATGGGCGACCGTTACCAGGGAAACATCCGCCGCAAAGATCTGCGCGAACCCACTCCCTACAACACCTATGTCATTTCCGGTTTGCCACCAACCCCCATTTGCATGCCTGGCCAGGAGGCGATCTTTGCCGTAGTCAATCCTGTAGAGGAAAATGCACTGTACTTTGTCGCCAAGGGTGATGGCAGCCATCAGTTTTCTGCTACCCTGAAACAACACAATGCGGCTGTACGCAAATACCAGTTGAAAAAATAGTGAAGCAAGGATCATTCATCACCCTGGAAGGCATCGAAGGCGCGGGAAAAACCACCTGCATGGCGCAGCTGCGGTTGCTGATGCAGCAGGCAGGAAAAAATTATGTGGAAACCCGCGAGCCAGGTGGTACAGAACTGGGTGAAGATCTGCGCCAACTGCTGCTTGGGCACAAACACATCGGCATGGCCGATGATACTGAATTGCTGCTGATGTTCGCCTCCCGTGCAGAGCATTTGCAGCAAAAAATTCTGCCCGCGCTCAATCAGGGGCAATGGGTACTGTGTGACCGCTTTACCGATGCCACCTACGCCTATCAGGGCGGAGGCAGAGGCATAGCATGTTCCCGCATCCAGGCACTGGAAGACTGGGTACAAAAGGGTTTCAAGCCTGATCTTACCTTGCTGCTGGATCTGCCAGTGGAACAGGGGCTGGAAAGAGCGGGCAAACGCTCAGCTCCCGATCGTTTTGAAAGTGAAGCCATGGAGTTTTTCAGAAAGGTCAGGCAGTCCTACCTTGATCTTGCCGGAAAAGAACCGGGTCGAGTCAAGATAATTGATGCATCTCTCGATCTGGAGGAAGTGCTGGCGCAGATTACATCCGTAGTGAACAACTTTCTGCAGAACAAGCCATGACAACCAGTTTGCTCCCCTGGCATCTGGATATCTGGGATCATCTGCAGCAATCCCTTCGTGACGGGCGCTTGCCGCATGCCTTGCTGTTTAGTGGAGCGCATGGGGCAGGAAAGGCCAGACTGGCCCGCCAGCTGGCGGCAAGTCTATTGTGCGAGCAACCGCAAGCAACTGGCTTGGCCTGTGGGAAATGCCGGCAATGTCTACTGCTTGCTGCCGGAAATCATCCTGATTTGCGGATGCTTGTTCCCGAACAAGGCAAAACCCAGATTGGCATTGA